>JALSHP010000021.1 GCA_026982175.1 Campylobacteraceae bacterium | reverse complement strand
ACTACCTTGTCTATACGTCAGGAGAGGGAAAGAGTCATATGCAGTATGGATTAGGTAGACGTTCTAAAAATGGTACATGGCAAAAAGTGACACGTAATCTACAAGAAGATATTAGCTATTTTGATAATCGTGTACAAATTCATTCTGTTAAGAGCTTTGTCTTAAGGGGGCGTGGACGACTTGATAATATTATTACCATGCGAAACAATAGCCTACCTAACGCTCAAAAAATACCTAATGCAAAAGAGCCTATGGGTAAACAAGTACTTCCATCAACAGTACCCTCCCTAATAGTACCTTCTCTCATACCAAAGAAAGAAGAGAAACAACGCAGAAGAAAAATCTTTAAAACCCCTGTAAAGTCACTGCCTAGCATTAAGTTAAAAGGCAATCAAACAGTACAGCTTCAATTAGGTGAAGCGTATGTTGAGCCAGGAGTCACTGCCTATGATGATCAAGATGGAGAGATTAACGTAGTGAGTATGGAAAATATAGATGTAAATCAAAATGGTCGATATATGATTCTTTATATGGCAACAGACAGCAATGGTAATGTGGCGTTAGATAAGCGTTATGTAGAAGTTGGAAACGTATCGCATCTACAAGTAAATGAGCATGAAGAGAACAGAACAACTCAATCAGCAGAATCACCACAATCAGCCGAAGAAGAATCAGAAGAGGAAGAGCCAGAAGAGCTTGATGAGGGAACTAGAGAGCGTAATATGCAAATTGAAATTTGGGAAAAAAAGTTAGAACTTAAAGAGTTGGAGTTAAAAAGACAAAATCATTAAAACTTAGATTTTTAAAATTTACTAAGATTATTCACAAAAAATGTTATAGTTTATTGTGTTAAAAATTACATAAGGATTTAGCCATGGAAGCATTACGCTTTAACGGAACAGGAAGTGAATATTTTAAGATTTGGATTGTTAATATTTTATTGACCATTATTACATTGGGTATCTATTACCCATGGGCAAAAGTAAGAAATCGTCGCTATTTTTATGCTAACAGTACCTTAGCTGATAGAAATTTTGCATATCATGCCACAGGGGAACAACTACTTTTAGGATTTATTATAGGAGTAATACTCTTTGCTATCTACACTTTTATAACACAAATTGCACCACAATATGCGCTTGGATTTATGGCATTTTTTATGTTAATTCTTCCATGGCTCATTTGGCGAAGTTGAATGTTTAACATGAAAGTAACCAGTTTTTCCAATGTACACTTTTCATTTAGAGGGGCATTAAAAACTTCTTATAAGATTTTTTTAGGGTATCCATTGCTTGTTGTTTTGATGATTGCGGGTGTTGTTCTATTGGCATCGGTTATTGTACCTCTTTTAGAAAGCTAAGAAATTGACCCTACCATAATAACAATTGCTGGTATCATTGTTGGTATTAGTATTATGGCTCTATATCTATCTGTGATAGTGTTTATTCAAAAAAAATCAAAAGAGTATATGCTTGGCAATAGTTTTTATGGGCAAGGGGCATTCTCAACGAATTTAGAGACCAAAAAGTTTTTAGCCATTTATGGTAAAGGGCTTGGGTTAGCACTTATGCCTTTGGTTGTGATGGGATTAGCTCTTTTTATCTTAGGAGAAAACATGGTAGCAGAAATACTTTTTATTGTTGGATATGTTGGATTTATTATTGCTTCTTTATTAGCAGGGGCATACATTGTCAGTCGTACAAGGGCTTATGTTTATGAAAATACTTTACTAGATAATAACATCTCATTTCAATCTACTTTGGGTGCGAGAGCATTGGCATGGGTTATGTTTACTAACTTCTTAATGATTCTTGTGAGTATTGGGTTTGCAATGCCTTGGGCAAAAGTACGCATGGCAAGATTGATGCTTGAAAATACTTTGGTTGATACTTCTAGTGGATTTAATGAATACCTTAGCCAAGAGCAAGAGCGTGGTGGTGCGATTGGTGAGCAGATAGGTGAAGCCTTTGATGTTGATATGGATGTAGGTTTTTAGATGATACAAGGTTATTGGCATCCCCAAGGTAGTGCAGAACGTTTTGTTGCGACATTTGAGATTAATGATTTAGGACGATATGCCATTGTCTTAGAAGACAAAACAGCCTATCGAGGAGATGCTTCTAGCTTAAAAGTGAGTGAACGACTAGGTAATGTAGCACGAAAAATCATCTTAGATGATGGCTCAATGTTTAGTACCTTAGATAATGATGGCATTGATATTCTCTTTAAAGGAAGACAAAAAGTAAATGCTGTTATTCATTACATGGAGACACATTATCGTGCTGTTATTGTAGCTTTTATGCTTTCTATAGCTACAGCATTCTCTTTTTTTAAATGGGGAATTCCATGGGCAAGTACCCAAATAGCCCATACCTTGCCTTATGAGACAAACAATCTTATTGCTAAAGGGAGTATGAAGTTTTTAGATAAGGTCATGTTTGAAGAGAGTACCCTAAGTGACGATACCAAAGAGAAAATTCGTTTACATTTTAATGATAAGTTATCTAAGCTTAGCATTGAAGATGAGAGCGAGATAGTCTATAAACTGCATTTTCGCTCATGGACAATGGATGGCACAGAAATCCCCAATGCTTTAGCTCTCCCCTCTGGAGATATTGTTTTAACTGACAAATTTATACAAATAGCTGCCAATCAAGATGAGATAGATGCCGTTATGTTACATGAGATGGGACATGTGGTGCATAGGCATGGATTAGAGATGCTCATAGAGGGAACATTTATCACCGTAGCTGTTATGATGATGACAGGTGATGCTTCTGGTATGGGTGACATGGGAGTAGGGCTTGGTTCTGCTTTAGTGAGTTCGGCTTATTCACGTGGACATGAGTCTGAAGCAGATTTGTATGCCTTTAAGAAGATGTTAAAAGCAGGGATTGACCCCAAATCATTTTCAAATATCATGGCACGTATGACCACTTATATGACAGAAGATTATAGTAGAAAAGAGAAGGGTGAAGATGACGAATTTTTAGACTACTTCTCTTCTCATCCTAATACACAACAACGTATTGACCTTGCTAATCGTTATAGTGAATGTTTTGCTCAAGGATTGACCACTTGTAAATAGTCTTATGTTACAATCTTTTTGCAAGAAGTCTAATAGTTAAAGGATTATAGATGCAAGATAATAGAAGATTGATTGATGAAGCATTAGAGAGTGAAGCTGTTAAAAATACTTTTCGTTTAGCATGGGAGTTTATCCGTTTAAACCAAAAATTTACACTTATAGCAATGGGGCTATTTATTGTTCTAAATCTTTTTGGGGGACTACCTCTCATGGGTACACTTTTTATGGTTTTTGCAGGGGTATTTGGCATGATGATTCAAATTCATGTAGGCAAGATGTTCTATGCCACGCATGACATTGATACCTATGTAGCAACTATTGAAGAGAGTAAGATAGAAAATGTCATAAAACAACATATTCAAGTCGCTTTTGGTGCTTATATGGGGTGGATTGTGCTTCTGTTGATTACCTTAGTTCTTGTAGGTGTTATTGGTGGTGCTACAGGTTTAATACATGAGGGGATGGATCAGATGGCATTGGTGATGGCACTGGCAACTTTAGGGCTACCCATTCTTCTTATCTCACTACTTCTTTCTTATGTGCAACCATTAGTACACTCAAATATTGTATTGGCTAATGATTTTTCAGAGGGATTTAAAGCCGTATTTTCTATTTTTTCATTGGATGTATGGCGAAGTGCATTTCAAAAAACCTATTTTAACTATGTGGCAATATTTGGTTTGGTTTTAATTGGAGCTGTTTTTGCCATGGTGGCTGTTAGCAGCCTATTGATGTTAATACCTTTTGTCAATATCTTGGGAAACATCCTAATGATGGGATGTATGTATGTTTTTATGGTGATTATATCCATCGGAGCCATGATGGCCCGACGATTGGTTGAAGAGTAGTTGTTACTGTTTTGATTGTTTCTCTAAATTGTCAAAGACGGTTTTAAATTCACCCAGTCCCATACCACCAACATGGACAACACCTACTTCACCATTGGTGGCAATACCCACTAGAAATGGAATAGAACCTGTCCATCTAGCACGTTCAGCAATATAAGAGATAAACTTAGAGTTCTCTGTATTTTCACCTGAAAGTACCGTATAGTTTATTTTTTTATTAGCAGTGAAAGTTTTAAGTTGCTCTTCGGGTAAACGTTGAACTTCCATGCCAATTACGGCGAGTTTATCGCCTTTTTCAGCCACAAGTTTTGTAATGGCAGGAATTTCTTTGAGACATGGAGGACAACGGTATCCAAAGAAAATAAGTAGAACAATTTTATCTTTATGCTCTTGAAAAGTAATGCCGTTTAACGCTTCATCAACATGAAGTTTTTTACCCTCAATTGTGGTTAACTCAAAAATATTCTTTGCCAACTTTTCTGTTGCTTGTTCTGTTTTTTTGGTAGGGGGTGTCACTGCTTTTTGAGGCTCTTTGGCTACGGTGGCAATTTTTTTCTCTAGTTGCTCCATCTCTTTGAGTTCATTTTGGGTCTCACTTTTGGTTTCAACTTTTTTGTCCGTATTAAACTGTTTCTCTTGTCCATTCTCTTCTGAACCACAGGCAGTTAGAAGTAAGGCTATCAATAGGCTTCCTAGTATTTTTCTCATTATTTATCTCGCTTCGATTTAATATTCATCTATTATAACAAATTTTTGTTAACACTTTGTGGGGTATTTACTTTTAAGTTAAAGGTGCTTATCCTATAGTATAATTATGTCAATTAATACCCTAGGATATTGTATGATTAAACTTTTCGCTCTATTGTTGACCATTTTTCTCTCTACAGGATGTACGGCACTTTTAAAGAAAACAGATAGCCCTAAAGATAATACTAGTAAACATCAAGCACTTCAACAAGCCAATATTTTAAACAATCAAGGGGTGGATGCTTATAAAAAAGGGGACTATAAAAAAGCAATTGCCTATTATCATCAATCCATTGCCATTAAAGAGAAAATTTTAGGCAGTGATGACCTTAATACGGCGACTTCCTATAATAACTTAGGGCTTATCTATAAAAAGATGAAAGAATACCCTAAAGCTTTGGCATTTTTAAGCAAAGCATTAGAGGTGCGTAAAAGGTTTTTAGGGCAAAATAGCAGTAAGACAGCTGAAAGTTATAATAATATTGGAACACTTTATGCTTCAATGGGTGAAACTCAAAAAGCAATTAATTTAACTGAAAAAACAATTAATATCAAGCAAGAGATTCGGAAAAAAGAGAACCTTGACATTGCCATTTCTTATACCAATTTAGCTGTACTAGAAGCCTTACAAGGAGATAACAATAAAGCCATAGAACTTCATAAAAAAGCCCTCAAAATAAATAAAGAGAACTTTGGAGAGGAGCATGACCTTACTCAAAATAACTACAAAAATATCGCTCAACTCTACTTTGCCACGCAACAGTACCAAAAAGCAAAAGAGTATGCAAAACATATTAGACAAGAAGAAGGCATTGCCTTAGAAGACATTGATGTTATTGAGGACTATCCTGTTCAACATTAATTAAACGGCGTACTCTTCTTACCTCTTTAAGATTTATATTTTTTTCAATAAGCTCTAAAGTCTCATCAGCATAAACCTCTCCCCAAGGAGCGATGATGGCTGAAGCCAATGCCATGTCCTCATCGGCTGAATTACTCACAACCACAAAGCATTGGTTCATAATGCCTAAGGCACGGCTAAGTGTCTCTAAATGTATTTGACGACTCTTTCCCCAACGTGCAGGAATCAGTATCACATCAGCCCCTTCTATCTGTTTCCAAAGCTCTTTAAATCGTAATTCAAAACAGATTAATATGGCGTAAGTAATATTGTTAATTTTAAATTTTTTTATTTGATTTTTGTCACCTACTGCAAAATATTTCTCTTCATCTCCAAGTTTAAAAAGTTTATGTTTGTCTTGTTGATGGACTATTTTTTGTTGATGAATAACAACTGCTCTGTTAAAAAACTTTTCATCTTCTTTGATGCTCATTGTTAAAACAACTATTTGTTCATCTATGAGTGTTAAGAGTTCAGGTAAAGCTCTCTCATAAAAGGCACTTGCCTCTTCAAAATTTTCATAGTCAAAATTGGTCAAACACAATTCAGGAGCAACAATTAATTGGGCTTTAGAATTTTTAATATAGTTGAGTAGGTATTGAAGATTTTGCTCATAACTTTCAAGTGTTTTGTTTTGAAGTGTGGCGACTAAGAAGTCGCCATTGTGTGCAGTGTGATTTAAAGGCTTTTTGACCATAAGACTTAAAAGTCGTCCAAATCTAAAGAGCCTTTGGAGTAGTTGGTTACATTCCCCTCAAAGAAGTTGGTTTTTTGGTCATTAAACTTCGCAAAGTCATCAGCCCATTTAATGGGATGCGTAACATTATAGATGGTCTCCATACCAATCGCCTTTAAACGTGTGTCAGCCAAATACTGAATATATTGTTCAATAATATCATCTGTAAGCCCCAAAATCTGCCCTTGGGTGATGTATTTCCCCCAG
>JALSHP010000020.1 GCA_026982175.1 Campylobacteraceae bacterium | reverse complement strand
CTTTTTAACTTGGTCGGGTCCCGTTCCACAGTTGAAACCCAAAGAGAGAATATCAAACGGCTCTAAAATGGTCACAATGGTTGTGGCATCTGTTCCAATCAACATCGACCCACTTAGCTCAATGGTCACCGAGACCATAATAGGGAGTTCTACCCCTTTGGCTTCATTGGCATCTTGACAAGCGTGAAGGGCTGCTTTTATCTGTAAAGGGTCTTGACAAGTCTCTAACATAAAGATGTCACAACCACCGTCAATGAGTCCTTCTGCTGTAATCTTATAGCCTTCATACATCTCATCGTAATGAATGTGTCCAAGACTTGGAAGTTTGGTACCAGGTCCAATAGAGCCTAACACAAATCGAGGTTTTTCAGGGGTAGAAAACTCATTACAAACCTCTTTGACTATCTCTGCTCCAGCTTTGGAAAGTTCATAAGCACGTTCACCCATATCGTACTCATCAAGCACCCAAGGCATCGCTCCAAAGGTATTGGTTTTAATAATATCTGCTCCAGCTTTAGCATAGCCATAATGAACTTCACGCATCAGTTCAGGAGCTGTGGCATTAAGTAGTTCGTTACACCCCTCTTGGTCTATGCCTTTGTCATCTAACCACGCTGTTTGTGGAATTTCTAAGTTTTGAATCTGTGTACCTGTTGCACCATCTATAACCAATATGCGTTGTTCTAATAGTTGTTTAATTATTTTTGTCGTTGTTGCCAAAATTCTGCCCTTATATGGTTATTTCTTAAACCAAAATATTAATGGAATTCTAGCGAAAAGAGCTGATTGTTAGGGGTGTTTTTAGGATGCATTAAAATGTACCCTATGGTTACCTATCCCCCCTTCTCCATTTTTCAACTTTTTAGCTATAATCCTCTCATGAAAAAAACCTTTTTAACACTTATCATACTACTGCTAATCACGGCTTGTCAAGATATGGGAGAGAATGACATTGTCCTTTCAAACTCAAAGAAGAAGCAAGCTGTTATTATTGTCAATGCCAATCGACACCTTAAAATGGCTGAGTTTTGGATTGACCGTATTGAAAAGCCTAACAAGCTTATTATGGGAAAAAAAGAGATAGAAAAGTTTAACCACATTACAAGCCATAAACGACATACCTTAACACTTTTTAAAGATATTAGCCCTGCTTATGGTCGCTCATGGGTAAAAAAGAGCATTTTAAAAAGTTACAAAAGCTTAAAATCAACAACCACCCATTTTAATGATGGCAATAGAATTAATGGTCACTTCTATGACAATATCAAAAAAGAGTTAAATTTAGATGGCTTTTTAAGCAAATCCGTCAAGACACGTTACGCCTTGACAACGGTCTATACCAATCAAAGAATTATTCCTACTGAATTGGCATTGCTTAAGAAAAAAAACCAAATTCATTTTGACCGTAACCAAAATTCAGCACTTGATATTGCCACACCCATTGCTATTTTGCATACAAGTGAAGATGGTCTTTGGCAATATGGGATTGCCCCTACCTCTTCGGGGTGGGTACGCACCCAAGACATCGCTTTTGGTAGTAAAAAGGAGATTTTAGATTATCTTAACACTAAAAACTTTGTGGTGACGACAGAGCCTAAGACAGCATTGAAAATTGGAGGGAAGTACCATGACTATATGCGAATGGGGGTACGTTTACCTGCTATTTTAAAATTGGACAACAGCACCATGGTAATGGTACCTACTGCCAATGAACATGGTGATTTGGTCTTTACCAATGCTACAGTTAAAACGACAAATATCCATAAAGGATACTTAAAATATACCCCTGAAAATATTTTAACACAAGCCTTTAAATTTTTGCACATGCCTTATGGTTGGGGGGGAATGTATGGGGAGCAAGATTGTTCTAAGTTTCTACAAGAAGTTTACGCAACAGTTGGCATAAAGCTACCTAGAAATTCAACTTCTCAATCCAATGTAAGCCGTGCAAAAATCGACCTAGCAGGTCTCTCTAAAGAATCAAAGCATACATTTTTACGCACAAGTGCCATGGTAGGGGGAACAATTCTTCATCTAAAAGGGCATATTGTTTTGTATTTAGGAGAGTATAAAGGTGAACCCTATATTATCCATACTGTTTGGGGAGAATCATCGCGACACTTTGCATTGGGTCGAACCGCTGTGACCTCTTTGAACTTTAACAACTATCTCAACAAAATAGACAGACTCACAACCATTACTCTAGAGTAATCGTCGCCTCAATATTATCAGCCGAGACAATTTGGTTATTTATATTTAATCTCAAATTATCACCTTTGAGTGTATGGCTATTAAACTTTAATAGAAAAGGGTGCATGGAGATATTTTCATCTTCATAAATCGCCTCTTTTGAAGAGACTTCATAACCATTTTCACGCGTTTGAATCTCATAGAGTGCAAAGTTATGAAACTCAACATCTCTCTTCTCCATACTACTAATAGCAGATTGAGATTTGGGATTAATCGTTAAGATGCTTAAAAATAAGAGCAGAAGTATAAAGATGAGTAGAGATTCTATTCTTAACGCCATAGTGCCAAGTAGTCATCTTCTAAATTTTCTAAAATGATTAGTTTCTCTATCATCTCACGTACTGCACCCTCTCCCCCTTTAGCCCCCAAAACCTCTGTGGCAATTTCTTTAACATAAACAGAAGCATCAGCAGGAACATAAGATAGCTTAGAAGCGTTAAGCATGGCATAATCATTTAAATCATCGCCCATGGAAGCGACATTTTCCATACTAAGATTTAACTCTTTTAAGAGATTTTCTAAGACCTCTTGTTTGTTGTGAATCCCTTGATAAAAATGAATGATGCCAAGCTCTTTGGCTCTGCGTTCAACTATTTTAGAGTTACGCCCTGTAATGATGGCGACTTGCTTTCCTAGTTTAATCCAAGAGGCGATGGCAAGACCATCTTTGACGCAAAAAGATTTAATCTCATCACCATTTTGCGTGTAGGTAATTTTACCATCGGTTAATGTTCCATCAACATCAAGAACTATAAGCTCAATACTCATAGTACACCTTTGGTACTTGGAATTCCTGCATTTTCATTAATGGCTACGGCACGACGCAATGCCACGGCAAATGCTTTAAAAGAAGCTTCTATTCGGTGGTGTTTATTGGTTCCACGATTACAAATAATGTGTACGGTCATAGAGGCATTAAACGTGATGGCTCGAAAAAACTCCTCTACTAGCTCCACATCAAACGTCCCTACTTTCCCCTCCATGGGCATCTCAAAGACGATAAAGGGTCGGTTTGAGATGTCAAGGTCACAGGTAACAGAGGCTTCATCCATCACCACGGTTGCGTTACCATAACGCTCTATATTTTGAATAGGGTAAAGCTCTTTTTTAAGGGCTTGACCAATGACAATGCCAATGTCTTCTACGGAGTGGTGGTCATCTATGTGAGTGTCACCATTACAGCTGACTTCTAAGTTTATGTGTGAGTGTTTAGAAAAGGCTTCTAACATGTGGTCAAGAAAACCAACACCTGTGTTGATGCTAGATTTGCCTTGACCGTAAAGTTCAAGTTTAACAGAGATTTGCGTCTCTTTGGTTTCTCGGGAGAGTTCTACCATGGATTATCCTATAAATTATTAAGGATATTTTAGCATAAAATTCTAGTTTCTCACCAAAAAAGCATTGCTAATGCCATATCTATCCATAAACTCTTTGGCTTCAAATTGCTTCTTAAAACCTTTAATCTGTACACGATAGAGAGGTTTATTCTCTTTTTGAACCGTTTTAATCTCTACGGTGTAGTTACTAGAGAGTAGTCTATACTTTTGTTTGTAGCGTTTTGCTCCACTGTAATTTCTAAATGCTCCTACTTGAATGGCTATCTCCCTCGTCTCAAAAGCATAATCACCATAAGCACTATTTGTCTCCATTATAACAGGTGCTAAATATTCATTTGTCGCCTCTACTGGCTCCACATAATCATAAGCAGCATAATATTTAGTTGCATCTCCTGTTTCAATATTCTGACTATATTCTATTGATTTAACAACTTTTTTAGGCTCAACCAAAGCAGTAGCATAACAATCAACACAATCCTCTTTTTTAGAGCTATCAGCTTTTACAATTTTACCCCAAGATTTAGAGCTAAGAGAAACATTCTTATCTACTACTTCAGTAATGGTAATCGTTTTACTAACACAGCCATTAAAAATAAATGCACAACAAGATGCAGAAAGTATTATTTTAAAATAAGTTCTCATAACACATCCTTTAAGCGTACAATAGATGACTTAAGTCTGAAGGTTTAATCATCTGTGTATAACGCTTATAAAAAAGACGTACTTTCGAGGTAGGAATGTTTACTGTATAGCCTTGTCCAAAAGGCACTCTACCATTTTTCAAATGGGCATTAATCTTTCTTAAATAAAAACTATCCATATTTAAAATAGTGGCTAAACGCTCTAGTGTTTCACCTGAACGTACTTTAACCGCGGTAATACTATCTTGATTTATCTGCTCCATCATAACACCCAAGGTATCATTTGGATTAAAGAGATAGTTCTCACCTATCATCGCCATTAGCAGAACTTTTTGTATGTACTTTTTAGTTTCAGCTTTGATAAAAGTATTATTAGCAGATATTAATACCCCTAAGTCTCGTGTACCTGCTTTAGCAATAGAGTTATTGACACAACCATTTCCACAATTGTACGCCATCGTCGTTAAATACCAAGCATTTAAATGACTATTCATTTTATAGAGATATTTAATCGCTGAATCAGTTGCACGAATGGGGTCATAGCGTTCATCTAAGGTCTCACCAATTTTAAGATGGAACTCTTTACTTCCCGTATTGACCGTAAATTGCCATAGCCCACCTGCCCCAGTGCGTGACTTAGCTTCAGGATTAAAAGCTGATTCAACCATAGAGATATAGAGAAACACAGGTGAAATGTCTCGTTGATACATCATCTCTTTGATGGTAGGAATAATTAAGCCACCCCGTTTTACTGCATTAATAAAACGTTTGCGATAAGCTCTTTTATTCTTATTGACAAATTGTTTAAATTCAGGATTATCAATAAAACGTTCATCCACATCAAATTCAGTTAAGACATATGAATAACTTGGAAATTCAGAACGAATATCTGAATGTGCCAAGGAGGTAAAAAATAGAGATATTAAAATTAATTTATAAAAGTTCATTTCTTGTCCTTAATATTTAAGGTTCGAGTATAGTATATTTTAACTTAATTTTTAATTTAATTTTTATATTTAATAAAATTTTAATATTAAAATAGTGATTTTTACTAAAAAATTTATCTATAAAATGATATAAGATGTTATAATTTTTGCTATTAAATAAAAAATATACAAATTAAAAAGTAGGGATCAAATGGCAAATCAAACAAGAGCAAATATTTTAAATTTAATTGGAGAAAATTTTAAAATACTGATTAAAGAAGATAAAAAAAATATCTTTTATCTTCTCTATTACTCTATTATAGAAGCGATTTTATTTATGATAGCCCCCTTAACTTCTGCAATGATTATTAACTCTGTTTTAGCACATGCAACACTCTCTATAGGGGTATTAAGTTTCATTGTTATTATTATTTTTTCAGGTATTGCAACCATACAGATTTTTAAACAATATATTTTAGAAAAGCTCGAACAAAAGATTTTTGTTCGACATGCCATGGAACTTGCCAATAACTTTGTCGATCTAGAAAATTCATCCATGGATAAAACTACCGATAAATATATGAACTATTTTTTTGACGTTATCTCCATTCAAAAACTTTTTCCTAGCTTAATTTTAAGTGCTTCTTCACTTCTGTTTAAAATCATTATGGGGATAATTGTTCTCTTGATATTCGATATTAACCTCTTTATTTTAAGTATGTTTTTTATTACTCTATTTACAGTACTTATTCTTTTTTTGGGTCGCAATGGTATAGAATTTGCCATCTTACGCTCTAATGCTAAACATGAAGCGATCTATTTTTTACAAAATATACCCCAAGAAAAAGAAGAGAATGGTAACTTTCTTGAAAAACTCGATGAACTTCTAATCAATTTTGTCAAAGCCCGTCAAAAAATGTTTCTCATAACAATAAAACAGATGAGTTTGACATTTTTTACAGAAGGCGTTATTTTAAGTTCATTTTTTATTTTAGGTGGATATTTGGTTTTTGAGGGGAAAATGCCTATTGGAGAGTTTATTGCTTCGGAGATTATTATTATCTCTATCACTTATGCACTTCATGATTTTATAAAACAGATAGATTATATGTACGATTTAAGTGAGGGAATTTATAAGATTCATAAACTTTCAACAAAGCTAGGAGAGAAAAATGTATGAATTTAAAGTCTTAAAACATTTACAAGTAAGACCATTTGTTCGTCGTAATGTACTTTTTACTTCTCTTATTGTAGCCATCACCATAGTAATGCTATGGCTACCTTGGCAACAAACCATTAAAGGGGTAGGAGTCCTTACAACCATTAACCCCGTTGAACGAAATTATAAAATAGTCGCCACCATTGATGGATTTATAGAAAGCATCAATGTAAA
>JALSHP010000019.1 GCA_026982175.1 Campylobacteraceae bacterium | reverse complement strand
TGGGTTTCCTAAAGTTATAGATAAGATGAAGAAAAGGGGGAAAACTTCATCTTGTTGTAAGTATATGTCAAATCTCACCACGTTATACCAGTTAAGTAAAAAATAAAGCAATAGCTTGATAGCATAAAAATATGGGGTCAGGTGAACGTAATCATCTATACCTCTTAACAATCCCACTAACCGTAGATTGAGCCAACTCCAATACCTTTGCCATCATGTGTTGAGAGTAACCATCTTGGTATGCTTTAACTATTTTACTGTTTCTATCTTTAATATCTGTAACATCTTCAAACAACTTTTTTAAATCTTCCTCTTTTGGTCGTTTGTCTATATTGGAAGCTTCTACTAAACTCGCTCCTCTTTTGAGTTGATGAAGTACTGAACTATCTATTGGTGACTCTAAAAAAGCTCTAATGGATTCTTTATCGTTTTGATAGTTTTGTGCAATATAGGAGTTTTCTAAACAGTTTGGTAATATTTCTTTATTTAAAAAATAGTGAGCTGTTGAGTATAGGTATGAATCTACTCTTTTAACCATCTTTGCTTTTACTGGGTTTTGTTCTATATAGAGTATGAGTGTGTAAAGGTAAGCTTCATCGGTAACATACCATGATTTAAATCGTCCTTGCCAAAGGTGTCCTGAGCGTTTATTTTTTTTGTTAAAATAGATAGCATAGTTCATATTTATTTGTCGCATAAACTTTGAGAGGGTTTCTTTTTCTATCTCTATGAGTAGATGATAATGATTACTCATAAGGCAATAGTTATGAATGGTAATTCCATAACTTGGAGCGTAAGTACAGAGCAATTCTTCAAACTTTTCATAATCTTCTTTTTCTTTAAAGATTACTCTTTGTTCTACTCCTCTATTTATTATGTGGTAATATCCTGCTATCTCTATTCTTGGTTTTCTTGGCATGGGCTATCTCCTCTTTTTTAAGAGTATAGCTTATTTTTTCTTTTGATGTGATTACGTTCACCTGACCCCATGGTACATGTACGATATTATCATAAGAAGAACAAAACCTCTGGACATATTTGGCAAGGACGCTATAAAAGCTTTATGGTAGAAAAAGAGAGTTATTATTTAACACTTATTCGCTATATAGAAGCAAATGCTCATAGAGCAAAACTAAGCCAAAAAGCAGAAGAGTGGAAATATGGTTCGCTTTATGAAAGAGTAGAGAAAAATAGAAGACTATTAAGTGAGCCATATATGGAACTTTATGATGAATGGGTAAACTATGTCAATCAACCTTTAAAAGAAGCAGAATTAGAAAACATACGAAATTCAGTTAATCGACAAGCACCACTTGGGCAAGAGGCATGGCAAATGGAGACTGCTAAAAGATATAGTTTGTTATCTACTTTGAGAAAGAGGGGAAGACCCAGTGTTATTTAGGTATTTAATCTAGCCTGTCCCCTTTTATTTTAGCTAGATTTTTAAAACTTTTCTAAGTAAAGAGATGAACTTGTGTTTTGAGATACTCATCAATCTGCGATACTATATCTTCAATCCCTTGTTCTCCATCTACCACGGTTAACAAGTTTTCTTCACTGTAATAATTCTCAATCTCTTCAATTAAATTGGTATAAACGTCCATTTTATGCTCAAAACGCTTTACCTCTTCATCGGATGCATTATCTGATAAAACTCTTTTTCTTGCCGTCTCTCTAGTGATTCGTATTTCAATCACAGAGACTAAGTCAATGTCTTTACTATAAAAAAGTTCATCTCCTAGCTCTTTCATTTGGTCGATACTTCGTGGAAAACCGTCTATAAGAACGATGTCTTTAGGTGCATTTGAAATCAGTCCAAAAATTTCATAAACAACAACTTGCCCAGGTACATTATCACCTGTTGCAACATATTTTTCAGCTATTTTTCCAACACCTGTCCCTCGTTTAATCTCATCTCTTAACAAGTCTCCCACAGAAATAGTCGTAATATCTTCTGTATGTCTTTTTGCAAGAAGCTCACTGTCTGTCGACTTTCCTGAACCTGGTGCGCCTATAACCAGTATTAATTTTTTTGCCATGATATTCTCCTATTGAATATTTATCTTAATTTTACCATTTTTCTTCTTAGGTAAGCAATTTTCTCTTGTAATGGTAGATTCTTAGGACAATGGTCTTCACAACCCATAAGACTCATACAACCAAAAATTCCATTGTCATCTCCGATGAGTTCATAAAAGTCTTCATCTCTACGATTGTCATGAGGGTCTACCGAAAATCTTGCAATACGATTAAGCCCTACAGCCCCTACAAAATTGGGTCTCATAAGTGCTGTTGCACAAGAAGAGACACAAAGACCACACTCAATACAACGGTCCAGCTCAAAAACTTCATCTGCCACATCAGGCTCTATTTTCTCTTCTATTTTAGAAATATCAGCTGGGTCATTACTATGAATCCAAGATTCAACACGATTGGACATGTCATCCATCCATTTACCTGTATTCACCGATAAATCTTGAATTAACTCAAAGGCTGGCATTGGCATCAGTTGAATTTTTCCATCTTTATAATCAGCTGTCAATGTTCTACATGCCAATTTTGGTTTTCCATTGATAACCATGCCACAAGAACCACAAATACCTGCTCGACAAACAAAGTCAAATGCCAAACTGGCATCCATTTGTTCGCGAATAATATTGAGTGCAATAAACAGTGTCATCCCGATGGTTTCTTCGAGTTTAAACTCTACAAACTCTGGTTTATCTTCTTTATTTAAAGGGCTATATTTTAAAATAGAGAAAGTTAATTCTCTTCCTTTTGTTTCCATCTTACTCATATCCTACTCCATATCTCTCATTTTTGTCTTTATAGTCTAACGGCAATACATAGGGCATTAATGCATCTTGCAGTGCAAACCTATCTTTGTCTTTCATGCTCTCTTTAAGTGCATCTACCATTTCTTGTCGCTTCGCAGAGAATTCATTTTCTATAATCATCCCTTTAGCACCATAACCTCTAAAGCCAGGAGCCAGTTCCATCTTCATTACATCAAGAACTTCATACTTTATTGTAGGTAAGGTACTCTCTTTATCTGACCAAGAAGTTAGGGTTCTCTTTAACCAATTGGCATCATCACGCTTCAAATAATCTTCCCTATAATGCGCCCCTCTGGATTCTTTTCGTAACAATGCCCCATAAGAGACACAGAGTGCCAACTTAATCATTTTTGGAACCCTATATGCCTCTGAAAGTTCTGGATTTGCCGACTTTAACTTACTTTTAACACATGCATTTTTACTGCGTTTAAGCAATACTTGAAGTTCTTCTACCGCTTCTTCTAAATCATCATTATTTCTAAAAATTCCTACTTTGTCATCCATAATCTGTTGCATACGCTTTTTAATGACAAAAATATTTTCTCCCTCTTCACGGGCTAAAATTTCATCAATATAAGCTTCCTCTTTCTGAAGTGCCTCACTTATGAGTTGGGTATCAATCGTTGTTTCAGTTTCTAAACAATAATCTGTTAAATATTTTCCCACTATCATGCCAGAAACCACAGCTTCTGCGACAGAATTTCCACCCAATCTATTAAAACCATGTAAATCCCAACAAGCCGATTCTCCACAAGAAAAAAGTCCTGCAAGTTCTGGTGATTCACCTGTCTCTTTGGTACGAATACCTCCCATGGAATAATGCTGTGCAGGACGCACAGGCATCCAACCTTTTGCTCCCTCATCGGCAGGGTCAATACCATTGAAGCTCCGAGCAATGTCTTGTATGTCTCTTAGGTTTTTTTCCACATGCGCACGCCCTAAAATAGAAATATCTAACCATAAATGGTCACCAAAAGGAGAAGCCGTTCCTTTTCCTTTTTTAATATGTTCCATCATCCTACGGCTCACAACATCTCTTGATGCCAAATCTTTTTTCTCAGGTTCATAGTCTGGCATAAAACGATAACCATCATGATCTCTAAGAACACCACCATCTCCACGACAACCCTCGGTAAGTAAAATACCTGATGGCACAATTGGGGTTGGATGAAACTGTACAGCTTCCATGTTTCCTAAAGTTGCTACCCCCGTTTCCAATACCGTTGCTTGACCTGTACCCTCACAGATTATTGCATTGGTAGTGGTCTTATAGAGACGACCATAGCCCCCAGTCGAAACACAGGTTCCCTTTGCCACATAGGCTTCAAGTTCACCTGTAATCAAGTCTCTCACAACAGCACCATAACATCGCTTATCTTTATGGATTAAAGAAAGTACTTCTTTTCTATCTCTTATGTCTACTTTTTGTTTGAGTGCTTCATTTGCCACCCCATAAAGCATGGTATGTCCTGTCGCATCTGCGGTATAACAAGTACGCCACTTTTTAGTACCCCCAAAATCACGAGAAGTGATTAAGCCATGTGCGTCATCATCTTCGGTAATAATGGTTTTTTTAGTATCCGTGATTTTTTCATGATCACCTTTTCTCACTCTACTCCAAGGCACACCCCAATTGGCAAGTTCTCGAATTGCTTTGGGTGCTGTGTTCACAAACATTCTAGCAACCTTTTGGTCACAACCCCAATCGCTACCTTTAACGGTATCCATAAAGTGAACATCTTCATTGTCCCCTTGACTCATTTTTGCATTACCCACACTCGCTTGCATTCCACCTTGTGCAGCTGCTGAATGAGAACGTTTGACAGGTACCAGTGAAAGGACAATTGTATTTAAACCCTCTGATTGGGCAGCAACACTGGCTCTAAGTCCTGCTAGTCCACCACCAATAATTAATGCATCACAATAAACTATGTTCATGCTTGTACTCCTTGGGTCTCTCTTATTTTATCTATGTTGTAATTTATGTGAGACGTAGGTTTATAACGTTCTCCATAGTTATCTTGATGCTCTATACCAATCTTTATATAGGCTGCTAAAGAAGCAAAACCTAATGCTAAAAAGAATACGGTCACAAACCATTTTGCTTTTTTAAGTTTTTTTCTTGTTTCTCTAGGATTTTTCCCATCGAACCAACCCCACTTAACCGAGAGTCTATAAAGTCCAATGGAACCATGAAATTCAACAGCCAGTAATAAAAGTATATAAAGTGGCCACATCCAATCACTTACAACTCTATCTGCAGAAGCATAAGGTCCTATCTTGTCGGCACTTGTCATGATGATGTATAGGTGTATGGAACCCAAAAAGAACATCACAAAGCCAGTAAATGCTTGATAGAACCAAAGCTTTGTATCGGCATGGTCTATGGTATTTATGTGCGTTTTAAGTATTTTGTATTGTTGATAGTTCTCAGGAAGTTTACGCATTGCTAATACAGCATGTACAATAAAGATAACAAAGACAAAAGCAGCAAAAATACTCACAAGTATGGGTTTTCCTCCATCTTCAAAGATAAAGCTACCTTCAAGCATTTGTGTAACGGTATACATAAAGTCTTGACTTATAAGTATGCTTGAGACCAGAAGCATATGCCCCCACATAAATAATCCAAGGAAAAGTCCCGTTGCACTCTGCCACCAATCTAGCTTAGCAGGTAACTTACTTTTCCCTCCGTCTTTGGTTACACCAAAATAACCTTCTATTACATCACTCATCTTCAACCTTTTGGGTATTTAAAATGTTATTAAATATATTTTAATAACATTTAACGTATTGTATAGCTATTTATCTAAAAGTATAATAATAATATATAAAGAATCATAATATTTTTAGATATTAGATATAAAAACAATAAGTAAAGAAGCTAAAGAATTGAATTTAAAAATGCACCCTATAACATCTTTCCCCATAAAAAATAAGCCACGCGAGGGGTTTGGGACTTTAAACTTACCCCAGTGTATTTTATAGGACTGTTAAGTTTTGAAGTTGAAAAGTTTAAAGAATCTCCTGAATACATTCATCATGGCGTAATTACTGATATTAAAACCAAAGAAGTTATGTATGATAAATTAAACATGATTTATGTTGAAATTCCTAAATTTAAAAAACAAAAAATAGAACTGACGTTACGATAATCCAAAATTAAAAAATGAGCAAGATGTTACAATTCTAAGCAACTTGGAACTCCTGCAATTCTCGAACTTTTTGATAAGCACTCTTAAGGGCTTCAATATATATTTTTTCCTTGATGGCAAAGTGATTCATGTTATAGTTTAGATGGAGTTTTTCAAGTTTAATAAATCCACATACAGCTAAGTGAATATGGTTTCTTTGAGATGTTTCAACTTTTGTAGGTGAGTGTTCTATTTTTAAATTCTGTTTGAGTGATTTATGATATTCCTCTATTTTCCACCGTCTTTTGTAGATTTCAAGTACTTGATTGAAAGATAAGTCTATATCATTTGTAACAAGATACAGATAAGTAGATTCGTCATCATCGCCGTTTTTGACAACTTGCTTGATAACTCTCAAAGGTTTTTTATAACCCTCAAGATAAACCAAACGACTACTACTACCCTCTATATCTATGCTTGAGATATTAACATATTTTCCATTATTTCTTTCTTCTTCAGTAAGGGCAATTCTTCTATTACTTTTTATGGGACAAACAAATTTCTTTTTCAACTCTTCTTCTATAAAGACCAAGTTAGCAATACTTGTGAACCATTTATCAAATAAAATATATTT
>JALSHP010000018.1 GCA_026982175.1 Campylobacteraceae bacterium | reverse complement strand
AACAGGAGGTCGAAACTGTTTAACTAAGATAAATGCTTCTCTCTCTTTATGATAAATCAAAATGGCGACTGAATTATGCGATTCAATAATTTCCCATGACTTTTTAATTCCATTTTGCTTGTAAGTCGCTAATGATGCTTTGACAAAGTTTGGCTTTACTAAAGGCTCTAAGCTAAAATTTTCAATAATATTTTTCACTACCAACCTCTGTTTTGATAATACTTTTTCATAGAGGGACGAACAGAGACTTCATGCACGGTATTCCATATATGAGAAGGCATATCCTCTTTAAAAATTTTATTAATAATCTTAGTATATTTTCGTTTTCTATTTAAAAATACCCTTCTAGCTTTTCCTGTTAATCCATCAGAAGAGAACTTCACCATTCGCATAGGGTTAATAGCACGTCCATTTTTGTAGAGTCCAAAGTGCAAATGTGGTCCCGTACTTCGCCCTGTACTTCCTACATATCCAATGATTTGACCCATTTTAACATGTGTTCCTTGTTTTACACGCAGTCTACTTTGGTGGGCATAGAGTGTCACATAACCATCTTTATGTTGAAGTTTAATCACTTTACCATAGCCCCCTTTCCGACCAGAAAAAATAACTTTACCATCCGCTACGGCTAAAATTGGTGTTCCTCTTTTTGCCCCAAAGTCTGTTCCATGGTGTGCTTTCCAACGTTTCAATATAGGATGATAACGTCGCTTAGAAAAGTGTGAAGTAATTCGTACATGATTAAGAGGTTTACGCATATATTTTTGAATAAGCACCTTACCATTTTCATTATAGTATTTACCATCACTATGTTTAAAGACATAGTGCTTCTTCCGATGAGATTCAATCATGGCAACTTTAATATCAGGCATACCCAATGGCTGTCCGAGTCTCATTTTTTGGTCATAAATAATGGCAACTTTATCTTTTTTCTGAACCCCTCTGAAATTAACAGAGTGTTTTAAAACTCTTGTAAATTCATTGGCTAATCGTCTATTTTTGATTTTATTAACAATATCAAAATAAGGAGATTTATCAACTTTTAAAAGGGCTATATGGGTATCTTTTTGATAGGAGATAGGTATAATCTCTATCTCATAACCACTCTGGGTTCTAAAGAGGTGAACTTGTAACTCATCGCCAATGGGTAACAGTGTTTGGAGCAACACACCATTAGAAGCAATCAACTCAAAATAACGATGGGTATAACCTACTTCATCTAGGAGCTTTAGGTCATCTTGGTCTAACGTTTTTAAAATATTTTTTGAGATATCATGTTGAGCCAAATACGATACAATACTTAAACCTTTTTCCCATTTTGAGTATTTTACCTTTGCAGCAAAAATAAATGTGGAGAATAGTAAGAAGATGACCCCTATCTTCATAAAAACGTTTTTATTCAAAAAAACTCCTCTTGTTGTTAAAATAATTATAACCCATACCAACTAAAGGCTAAAAGAGGTTAAGGGTAACTCTAAGCCTATTTTAGTAGTATTCAAACATGAAACATCTACGAGGATATAGACGGCGTTATTTTTCATTAGCTATTATTGCAATGTATTCAACGCTGTTTAAACTATGTGCTATTGACACAAACTATCAGTACCATAAACATACTTTTGAGTATCAAGAGTATAAAACCTCACCACCCTATCTCTATGCTTACAATCTACTCTAAACATATTATAACATACTTGATGTAATTAATTACACTTTTACAACTATTACAAAGGAAACAAATGAATAACACAATAAAACTGAGCCTAATTGCTACGCTTTTTCTAAGCACAAACCTCATCGCAGAGGAGAAACTTGAAGATATTACCGTAACTTCAGCAACTAAGACCAATCAAAAGTTACAAGAAGTAACATCCAATACAAATGTCATTACAGCCCAAGAGATTGAAGAGCGACATTATACAACTGTTACAGAAGCTTTAAATTCATTGCCAGGTATTGATTTTAATAGCAATGGAGGTCTAGGACATACGACAAATGTTTATGTCCGAGGATTTGACTCTAAACGGGTTTTAGTGTTGATAGATGGTATTCGTTACAATGACGTATCAAGCCTTTCAGGTGCACCATTTGAGCATATTATGATTTCTGATATTGAGCAGATAGAGGTAATTAAAGGGGCTCAATCTGGTATTTGGGGGGCAGATGCTTCAGCTGGGGTGATTAACATTATCACTAAAAAAGCTCAAAAGGGCTTACACTTTGGAGCATCACAAGAGTTTGGAAGCTTTACTACTTCACAATCACAAGCCAATATCTCCTACAAAAATGATACCTTTTATGCCAAAGCAACTTACAGTGATTTAAACACCAAAGGTTTTTCAGCGGTTGCACCTAGAGGTTCTGATTTAAATAGCTTTGAAGATGATGGGTATAGGAACAAGAGTACCAACCTCCAAGCAGGATTTCAAATCAATGCTACCAATAAAATAGATTTTACCCATATTATTAACGATGCTAGAACACAAGCTGATGCTTATGACATGGCTACTTTTTCATTTAATCCTAACAGCCAATATGATGTAGAGAGTAAAACAAAACTAAGTTCGGTAAACTTTAACCATATAGATAGCTTCAATGAAGTCGATATCTTTGCTAAAAAATCTACCTTTAGCCGATACTATCCTCAAGATGCATTCTCTGCAAATTTTGATGGTGAGACCAAAGAGTATGGCTTAACTTCAAAAGTCCCTTATGGAAAAGATCATTTTCTTGTTTGGGGTGGAGAGTACAAAAGCTTTGAACATAAAAATGCCATTGATAAAATATATACTAACAAAGCACTTTTTGTGACCAATAGCAATAAATTTGAAGGCTTTATGGGAGGAACAACCCTACTTACCCAATCGCTAAGACAAGATAACTATGATAAGTTTGACAATAAGACCACAGGTAAAATAGGATTTAAACATATCAACTCTAATATTGAAGGATTAACAGCCTCTGCAAACTACGGTACAGCCTATAATGTACCTACACACTACAACCTCTTTGACCCCTATTCAGGAAATGAAAATTTAACACCTGAAGATACAAAAGGGTATGATCTGACCCTTGGCTACAAAGATTTTAAAGTCACTTACTTTAATAATACCATTAAAGATATGATTGACTTTCAAGCTAAATTTGATGCTGATGGGAAGTTTATTGGAGGAAATTATCAAAATATTGCAGGAGACTCAACGCTTAAAGGAGTTGAGGTAGCCTATGAGACCACACTTTTTGATGATATTTTACTCTCTCTTAGCTACACCAATACCGATGCTAAAGATACTAAAGGGAAAACCCTTGCAAGAAGAGCCAAAGAGAATGCGAAGTTTGCCCTTGACTATTATGGTATTGACAAATTACACTTAGGTGTCAATGGGCAATACATAGGAGAACGTTTTGACAGAGCAGACAAACAGGGGCAACAAACAGGAAAATATACGGTAGCCAATTTTGTCACCAACTATGAAATCGACAAACAGTTAAGCCTTTATGGAAAAGTAAATAACATTACCGATAAATATTACCAAACCATTGACGGCTATGCTTCTAGTCCAAGAGCCTTTTACGCAGGAATGAAATTAACATATTAAAACAAGCGTAGGGTGTCAATTTATTGCACCACATAATAACGGTGCATTAAAATGCACCCTACAGGTTTCCAAATGAAAAAAATATTTTTAATACTCTTTATAACACCCCTTCTACTTCATGCTAAGGAGCGAATTATCGCCCTTAGCCCTGCGATTAATGAGATTCTTTTTGCTCTTGGAGCAGGAGAAGAGCTTGTGGGAAATACCCAATACGCCCTCTACCCTAAAGCTTCAGAGAAACTACCTAAAGTTGGGGGTTATTTTAGCCCCTCTTTAGAGAAAATTCTTGCCCTTAAACCAACACTTGTGATTATGCAAGAGAACAACCATAAGCTTAGCCTCAAACTTCAACGCTTAGGCATTAAGAGCAAAATCATCAAGATTGATAAACTCGGCAACATCAAAAAAGCAATTAATGAGATTGGCATGATTGTCAATCAAGAAGAAAAAGCCAAAGAGATAGTGGCTAAAATAGATGAGAACCTAAAGAGCTTACAAAACATCATAAGCAATAAAAAAATCCTCATCGTCTTTGGACGTAACCCCAAACTCGATAAAAATATTTTTGTTGCAGGTCAGAACCTCTATTATGATGAAATCATTAACGAAAGTAACAACACCAATGCCCTACACTCCAACCGTAAAGGGCAACCCATCTTAAACATGGAGAACATCATCGCGTGTAACCCCGATATTGTGCTACTCTTAGCCCGTTGTCAAGCTGATGGAATTAACAATGAAGCCCTAATTAAACCGTGGTTAGATTTACCTATTTCAGCAGCTAAAAGCAAAACCATCTACATTAACCCCAACATCTATGCAGGGATTCCAAGCGATAGAATTAGCCTTTTTTTAGAAGATTTTAAAGCGATGTTAGAGGATTATAGAGATAAAAATGTTACAGATTAAAAACTACTCCGACAACATCTTAAAAAATATCTCTTTTGAGCTAAAGCCCAAGAAAAATCTCATTATTTTAGGAGAAAATGGTGCAGGAAAATCAACTTTAGCCAAAGTGCTTTGTGGCATTACCCCCTCCTCTACAGTTTGGCTCAACAACAAAAATCTCAATGATTTATCAGCCAAAGAGCGAACCAAACTTATTAACTATGTTCCTGCAAAACTAGAGATATTTGACGAATATATTAGCTTAAATGAGTATTTAGATTTAAGTCGCTTAAACACAATCTTAGCATCAAAAAACCTCTTAAAACTTCTAGCCCTAGAGCCATTAACAAATAAATCATGCCAAAGTATGAGTTCAGGAGAGCAACAACTCACCATGTTGGCTTCAGCTGTTTTACACAATGCCCAAATAACTATTTTTGATGAACCCACAGCCAATTTAGACCCTCAAAAAAGTCGTGACATCTATTCACTTTTAAAGTCAAATATATTTCAGTCAAAAATCATTATTACGCATGATTTAAATTTAGCCTATCAGTTAGGCTATGATGTAATCTATATTAAAAATGGTACTGTTGATTTTTTTGGCATCTCTAAAAACTTTTTTGAAGAGGGTAATTTAAGTGACTATTTTGGAACTTCAGTAAAAAGAACAGAAAATAATATTTTACTTAAGCTATAATTCTTTACTTATACTTAAATATATGATATAATATTTTATGAAAACTATAATTTTATATTTAATACTCTTTAACTGTTTTGCAAATTCAAGTAATATGTTTACCATCAAAGATAAAGATGGCAAAGTCCTCAAAAGTAAACAAGTCACGCATAATGTCTATTATGATGAGTTCTTAGCCCAACAAAAAGAACTCTTGCAAGAGATAGAACGTGCCAAACTTTTAAAAGAGCAAAAAGAACTTTTGGGTGAACTAGATAATATCTCTTCTAAACGTGAAACCCTTGCACAATCAGCACTGGAGTACAACAAAGAAAATATATTGCTCAATGCCAAAAGACATTTAGGAGAGGATTATGTGTGGGGCGGAACAAAACCAGGAGGCTTTGATTGCTCTGGTTACATGCAATATCTTTACAAAAAAGAGGGAGTGAGTATTCCAAGAACAGCCTATCAACAATCAAAAGTAGGTAAGAAAGTAAGTAGATTTGCACTGCAAAAAGGTGATTTACTCTTCTTTTTAACCGATAAGTCAAGAGGTATTCCCGTTACCCATGTAGGGATGTATATTGGTAATGGAAAATTTATTCACGCTGCGTCTAAAAAACAAGGGATTATTATCAGCTCTTTTGAAAAGAGCCGATATAGTAAACTCTTTGTTAAAGCAACACGAATTATTCAATAACTTCTATTTTAAAGAGTAGATGCTTGTGATTTTAAAACTACCATCAATCTCTTTAAGTCTCATAAATCCTCTACTTTTACCTGAACGCTTTTTACCTTTAGCATTAGAGACGTGCCAAGTGGTTGTTGTTTTCAAATCATAATAGTTAAGACCCTTTTTTTGATAACGTTTCACAATTTTAAAATCTGAAATTTTAAAATCTCTTTTTGTCCATTTCTCATTGTAGCGTTTTTGACTCTTTAAAATGGTTTTATGACTAGCATCTTTAAACCTAAAATATTTGTTAAGCTTTTTATCATAAAATTGTAATGTCTTTTGGGCAGAAGCTATTGAAGTTGTATGAATATAATCATTTAAAAACTTCTCTATTCTCTCTTCAACAGAGACTTCAGCTTTTTTCTTTTTAGTTATCTCTTTAGGCTTTTTTATTTCTGTAAGTTTTGCTTTTTCTATAAGCTTTTTTTCTATGGATACTTTTTTCTCTATGCTTTTCTTAACGTTAGTGAGAGGAGGTAGCTTCTCTTGATTTACTATCGTCTTATTCTCTTCAATCTTAACTGCTAACTTATTAGCTACTTTTTTAGCTTGTGCTATCACTTCTATCTTCTCAACATGAGGTTTGTTTATAATAGGAGTTTTTTCTATAATTTCTTTTTTTATAACTTCTTTTTTTATAGTAGATTTTTCTGCAATAGAATTTGAGATAATAGGCTTACTCATAGGAGTAGCTGTTTCAACTACTTTTGGTGCTAAACT
>JALSHP010000017.1 GCA_026982175.1 Campylobacteraceae bacterium | reverse complement strand
AAAAATCTCCGTTAAAACATCATCAAATGGCACAGAAATAATCTTAACCCTATGGGAAGCCCCAAACTTATTCCACAAATAAAAAGAGACCTGCTTCACCCCTATCTCATGGGCAATTCCTCCAAGGTTAAAGAAGATAAAATGCGTTTTAAGCCCACGTTTCATCGTCAAATAAGAAGCCACCGTTGAGTCAAATCCACCCGACATAAGCGACAAAATATCCCCTTGTGTCCCAATAGGATAACCCCCCAAAGCCAAATGTTTGTCGGTAATGATGTTAAGCTGATTGTTAATAAGCTCTAAGCGTACCATCACCTCATAATGCTCTAAATCAACCCCTTTAGCCTTAGAGTGTGCCAACAAATAGCCCCCAACCGTTCGCTCAATCTCTGAAGAGTTAAAAGGGTGTTTCCCTGAACGCTTAGTACGTACCACAAAAGTTTTCCCCTCTAACTCATCAGCAACTATCTCACCTACTTTTACTTTTATCTCATCTAAAGTATTAATGTTATCAAACTGTAAAGCTTCAAGTATCTGCTCAATGCCTGGGGTGTTTAAAAGCGTGGCTCTTACTTTATCTACCACTTCAATGGGTGTTACAAGCTCTATTTTGTCTGAAAACTTTTTAACGTTTATCTCTTTGTCTATATCAGCTAAAAGTTTAAGTAGATTGTTATAGAGTTGCCCCACCATCTGCTTTTTAGCCGATGAGCCTTTAACCATAATTTCAGGGAAAAATTTTAAAATGAATTTTTGAGTTTTAATCATATTACGCTCTATACCTTATATCGTCTCTATCTTCTCGACCACATTCAGCCCAAACCCTGCTAAACCAATGAACTCGGTCTCTTTGTTAGAGGTGAGTAGTTTAATGTTCTCAATACCTAAATCTTTTAATATTTGAGCCCCTACACCATACTCTTTGGCTTGTTCTTTAGAAATGGTCATGGTATCTAAAAAGACACAAACCCCACCATTGAGCTTTAGGTACTCCAAAGAAGAGGTAATTAGCTCAAAACGTTTTTGATTTAAGAGTAAATCCACATCGGTTCCAATGTTATGGAACTTCACATTTTCGGTTTCATGCGTGGTGTAAAACTGTATTACTTTATGCACCCGTCCCAAATGGTCTTCATAAGAAATTTGCATAACTTTAGTGCCTAAAACTTCAATCTCCTCTTCAGCTATTCGTTTGACTAGCTGTTCATTGGCTAAACGATACTCTACCAAATCTGAAATGTAAACAATGGGCATATTATGCTTTTTAGAAAAAATTTCCAAGTCATCATGCCGAGCCATTGTTCCGTCATCTTTAATAATTTCACAAATCACACCAATGGGTGCTAGACCTGCTAATTTACAAATATCTACCGAACCTTCCGTGTGACCTGTACGGACTAAGACACCTCCATCTTTAGCAATCAAAGGGAAAATATGCCCAGGTCGTACAAAGTCAGAAGCTTTGGTTAAAGGATTGGCTAGTTTAGAGATACAATCATCACGTTCAGCAGCAGAGATACCTGTGTCAGCAATGGTAGAATCAATTGAAACAGTGAAAGCTGTTTCATGGTTAGAGATGTTATTGCTCACCATTGGAACAAGTTCTAATTCAACTGCTAATTCTTTAGGTAAAGGTGTACAGATAAGCCCTCTTGCCTCTTTTGCCATAAAGTTTACCATGTCAGGTGTTGAGTGTGTCGCAGCATAGACCAAATCACCCTCATTTTCTCTATCTTCATCATCCATCATGATGACCATGCGACCTTTTTTAATCTCTTGTATTGCTATTTCTACTCTTTTTAATGCTTCTGATGACATACGATTTACTTCCTTGATTGACTACATAATAATTTATCACGAATTATGCCATAGATATTTTATAAGGAGTTGTTTTGAAAGTTGGATTTAAAGAATCATACTTGCCTTTCAATACACTTTATGTTAAGAATATTTTTTAATTTGCATTAGATTTCATTAAATATTTTTGCAGGACTAGCCTTAGCTAATTCAAAAAGATATTTAATGAAAGATGATGTGAAGCAAAAGATATAATTAATGTAAAGTGTGTTGAAAGTCGAGTAAAAATGGAGCGGGAAACGAGATTCGAACTCGCGACATCCTGCTTGGAAGGCAGGGGCTCTAGCCACTGAGCTATTCCCGCATTATTGAAAAGTTTCAATAAGCTTTGTAATTTAAAAATTGGTTGCGGGAGGCGGATTTGAACCACCGACCTTCGGGTTATGAGCCCGACGAGCTACCAAACTGCTCTATCCCGCGACAGTTAAGTCACTTCTATTTTAATAAATATTTATCTTTGGTTGCGGGAGGCGGATTTGAACCACCGACCTTCGGGTTATGAGCCCGACGAGCTACCAAACTGCTCTATCCCGCGACATTTTATTGTCTAGATTTTAATAAATATTTACAACATCTTGTGGATGGGGTAGAGGGATTCGAACCCCCGAATGTCAGTACCAAAAACTGATGCCTTACCGCTTGGCCATACCCCAAAAAATGCTACACTTTGTTTGTGTGGACGGCATTATAGACTATTTTAAAAAAGATGTCAAGAGTTTTTTGTTAAAAGTGAAAATTTTCTCCTAAATAGTACTTAATAACATTCGCATCTTTCTTAATCTCTTCACTTGTACCACTTGCCAACATCTCGCCTGACTTCATTACATAGGCACGGTCACAAATCCCCAATGTTTCACGCACATTATGGTCGGTAATAAGTACGCCCATATTGAGCTTAATGAGTTCTCTAATAATCCCTTGAATATCTTCTACAGCAATGGGATCAACCCCTGCAAAAGGTTCATCTAAGAGTAAAAACTTTGGTTCAGCCACCAAAGCACGAGCAATCTCCACACGTCGTCGCTCTCCCCCTGAAAGCTGAATACCCAAACGTTTTCTAATGGGTTCAATATTAAAAAGATTTAAAAGATTTTCAATACGCTCTTCAGCCACCTTTTCCTCTATTTTCATCGCTTCAGCTGCCATCCAAAGATTGTCTTCGACTGAAAGGTCTTTAAAGATACTCGCTTCTTGAGGCAAATAACCAATACCTAGTTTGGCACGTTGACTCAAAGGCATTTTAGTCACCTCATCGCTGTCTATAAACACTGTTCCTTTGGTCGCATCAGTCAATCCACAAATCATATAAAATGAGGTGGTTTTCCCTGCTCCATTAGGACCTAAAAGCCCCACAATTTCACGAGAAGAGACTTTAACCGAAACATCATGTACAATGGTGGTTTTTTTAATGGTTTTAGAGAGATGCTTTGCTTCAAGGGTGTGTATTTTTTCCATTTAATGCTTCTCTATTATGTATTTTCTTTTATCTTCAAAAGGGCTAATGCTTACCGTAAAAACATCATAACCAGCAGAGAGTAAAAAAGTTTTCAGTGCTTCATCACCCCACTCTAACAAATGCCACCCCTCTTTGTCAAACTCTTCAAAGAGTCCAAGTTCCATAAACTCTTCATTTTCAATACGATAGAGGTCATAGTGAAAAAGATTAGTATCATAGCACTGTTGCAGAGAAAAGGTAGGAGAAGTAACTTCACCATCAATTCCCCTACTCTTTGCAATGCTTTTAGTTAATGTTGTTTTTCCTGATGCTAAGTTTCCTGTTAAAAAAATAATTGCAGAGCTTGGAACGACCCCATTTAAATACTCAACAACACTATTTAATTCATTTAAATTGGCTATGATCTCTTTCATATTTAAAAACTGTTTGAAACTTCTGAAATATATTCTAAATGCTTCGTTGCTTGTCCAGAGCTAATACACTCACGTACCATATCTAACGCCTCTTTCATGTCCCTAACCGAACCATCTACAAAGAGAGCAAAGGCTGTGTTTAGTAGAACAATGTCAAGCTTGGCATCTTTCTCAACTCCTGCAAAAATCTCACGTGTTATCATGGCATTTTCTTGGGCTGTTCCACCCAAAATCTCCCCTGCTCCTGCCATTCTAAAACCAAAGTCCATGGGTTTAACCAAACCTGTAGAGATTTTACCATTTTCCACATAGGCAAATGGCGTGGTGGTTGCCAAACCAATCTCATCCATGCCATCGTTTGAACTGACGACAAACGCTCTTGTAATGTCTAAGTCTAGCAGAGCCATTGCCATACGTTCAATGTACTCTGGGTGAAAAACACCCAATAGATACTTTTTTGCTCCAGCAGGGTTGGTAAGTGGTCCTAAGAGGTTAAAGATGGTACGATGTTCAATCGAATGACGAATGGGCATAATGTGCTTCATTGCAGGGTGATGATTAATCGCAAAAATGAAACAGAAGCCTGTTTTTTCTAACATCTCAACCTGTTGTTCAGGCATTAAATTTAAGTTGATGTTTAAAGCTTCAAGTAAATCAGCTGAACCAGAGTTAGAAGTGATGCTTCGGTTTCCATGTTTAGCCACCGTTCTTCCCATCGCCGACAACAGAAGTGCTACCGTAGTTGAGATGTTAAAGCTTCCACTTTTGTCACCCCCCGTTCCTACCACATCTATCGCTTTTTCTCTAAGCTCATCACTCATAGGCAATTTAACAGAGTGTTCACGCATCACAGAAGCAGCAATGGCTATCTCTTCAGGCGTTTCTCCCTTTTCGTAAAGCTCAATTAAAAAGGCTCTTGCCTCCTCGGTACTTAACTCATTATTAAACAGTTTTTCAAATTTTTCTTTTGTATTACTCATAATGTGATTATAGCAAAACAATATTAGCATCATCATCTTTATAGCCTAGCACTTTAAATTTTCTATTTTGGTCTGTGAAAATTCTATGCCCATATTATTAAGTAACTAAAACTCTAATCTCCTACTCTAATACATCGAATACTCGAGTTATCATCAATTATTTTGTAATTATAATCATAATGTCTAGTAATTTCACCAGAGTAAAAATCAATAGAATAATTATTCTTTTTTAACCAGTACCCATCTGAGCTATTAAATCCTTCTTTTTTATAACAAGATTGATATAAGTTGTTATCTCTATTTTCAGAGTAATTTTTTTGCGACTCTTCCCAAGACTTTCCTTCGCCCTTTCCACCACAGTTTAATATGACTTTTTCTAATTCATTTTGCATAGGTAGCCTTCCCCAAGCATTATGACAAATTCTTTTTGCATCTGACCATGTAGCTTCACAAATACCTGCATCATTTACTTCTCCTGGGTAACTACAAATATCATTTAACCATATACTTTTATTAGTATCTTAAGTTGAAGAAAGAAAAGTGCCTCGAACACATTGTATATAATTATGATAATCTTTTTTCTCTTTACCAAGAGAGTTGTAATCATAATCAACTGTAAAAAATTCTAAACTATCTGATGACGTTGCTGTACTTGTCCAGTACTTAGCAGCATAATTAAAGCTTCGTCTTTCTTTCAGCTGAGTACCATCCAATTTTCTAAATTCATTAGTAGAAGGTAAACGCCAGTCATCATAGCCATCAAATAGCAGTTCAGTACAATATTCATTCGCTTCATCCCAATTTCCAAATTTAAAAGAATATGAACTGTGTCCATGTTCTTGCCACATCAAATTATTAATCACGGTTGTTTTTGTTGGTATGTGAGCAAAGATATAAGTTACACTTAAAACAAATATTAAAATCCACATTAAAATATTTCCTTTTTTGTTTTCACTTGGCATTAAAAGGAAAAATAATATATATACGCCTAAAGGAATATAAAAAAGTATATACGGATCATCATTTATCCACCAAAAGAATAGCTCATCCTCAGCACCCACTAGAAGAAGAAATGTAAATATAGGTACTCCTATAAAGAGGCTTAATAGAGTAATATACAGTTTGATCCCAATATCTCTACCTCTAAAAATGAAGCTTAGTATCCCCCAGACTAACAAGTATAGAGTAAAGACTATTATTATAAAGAATAATATATTCTCATCAATATCATCAAGTATCATACTGATCGCATAAATTAAAATCGCTGTGGGAAGAAAAAACATTAAGAAGAATTCTACTCTCGTATATTTTTTTTCTTTTAAAAGAAGTAAGAATTTATTCTTTTTATCAACTTTAGAAATTTTATTTTTACTATTTTTATCCCAATAGTTACGAATTATAAATGCTAATTTAGAAATAGTAAATAGCATAACAATAAAAATTGCAATGGGAACAAGAGAGTTATAGTCATTACTATTAACTTCCAAAATAATAATATATATCATAGGCAATAAAAATATAGGACTAGAAAAGACTAATACTCTATTTTCGGTATTGACTTTTTTTATTAATCCTATTAGCATCATCCATAGACCATAAATAAAGAATCCTAAGGAAGAAACTCCTATAATAGTAAATAACACTTTGTCAAATAATTCACCATTATCAATGTAAGTGACAACTTGGTGAATAATTGCACTAAATAAGACTCCTAAAATCACTAAAATTAATATGTATTTAAAGTTTACTATTCTTTGAATTTTTTCTTCTTTGTTCATGCTTTTTCCTTTGTTAATTTAATTAATATACACAGATTATCATACTACAACTCTTTAACATATTCATCTTTCTTACTTTTAGGAATGGTTTTGGTGGTGGGAATTTGTAAAACTTCATAGTTTTTTGCCCCGTTTAGATACTCAATAGTTATCTTATCTCCAATGACCACATTTTTAGAGGCTTTGGCTTTCAT
>JALSHP010000016.1 GCA_026982175.1 Campylobacteraceae bacterium | reverse complement strand
AGAAGCCCCACTCTCTATTAAATTTTTAAAGAATGGGACAACCGAACCACGACTTCCCACAACATTACCATAACGCACCACTGCAAATCTTGTTTTTCTTTTTCCTACCATATTATTTGCAGCCACAAATAGTTTATCGGAAGCTAGTTTGGTCGCTCCATAGAGATTAATAGGACTTGATGCTTTATCGGTAGAGAGAGCAATCACTTTATCTACATTACAAGCTAAGGCAGCCTCAATTACATTTTGAGCTCCATCAATATTGGTTTTAATACACTCCATAGGATTATATTCAGCCACAGGTACGTGTTTTAGGGCTGCTGCGTGAATAACAAAATCAACATCTTGCATCGCCTCTTTAAGTCTGTTGCCATCTCGAACATCGCCAATAAAATAACGCATACACTCTTGGTTGTAAGTCTGTCCCATCTCATACTGTTTTAACTCATCTCTACTATAGATAATAATCTTATTTGGTTGGTATTTGGTCAATATCATATCGGTATATTTTTTACCAAAACTACCTGTTCCACCTGTGATTAGTATGTTTTTGTTGTTGAACATTTGTTTCCTTCTCCCTTTTAGTTATAAATATTTTCTGAAGTTTTTTTCCACCTCTTATGCATCCAAAACCACTCTTTTGGGTGTTCTGCTATGGCTGTTTGCATCGCATCGGCTTGGGCTTGTGTAAGTTTAGCCAAATCTTCCTCTTGATTTTGCGTTTTTATGTTCTTGATTGGCTCATATATCTTGACGTGATAGTTAATGTAATCCTCTGTAGAGATAAAAGCAGGGATTAAATCAATGCCAAATTTTCGGCTTAAAATAGAAGCTAAAGGGGTATGGGTAGCATCTTTATTGAAAAACTTAACATTCACGGATTGGTTGGGGCTAATACCTTGGTCAATCAAAATACCTACGGCTTTGTTTTGTGAAAGTGCCTTAATACACCCTTTCATTGCCCCTTTTTTATAAACCATCTCCACATTAAAACGTTCTCGGTTCTCTTTTAAAATCTTATCCATGACCTCACTATCTAACTTACGCCCCACACCAACAAGCGTCAAATCAAATTTAATGGCAATACTTTGAGAGAGCAGTTCCCAATTTCCTTGATGTCCTGTAATAAAAATGATTTTTTTACCCTCATCTTGGTACTTTTTGACTATCTCTTCACCCTCAAAAGTGACATTTTCTATAACCTCTTGTTTCTTCATTCCATCACGTTTTATGATGCCTAAGGTGGTGTCAAGTAGATTCATAAAGGCAGAAATTCCATAAGCTTTTTTCTGCTGTTTAGATAATCTGTTATTAAAAGCAATCTCTAAATTGGTATTTATAATCTTTTGATGCTTTTTACTCACCAAATAGGCAAACCAAGAGATGCCTTTCATTATTTTTATCATTATGGCTCGTGGTAAAAGTGTAAGAATAACGCCAAAAAACTTATAGAGTGCCAAATAGAGATAATCAAGCATTTAGTAGCTCCCTCGCCATAAGAATAACTTTATGAGATGGAATTTTAGTGATAGAAAAATCATTTTTATCTAGTTTATAGTGATTCACTTCACTTTTTGATTTGATAGTTTTATTGATAGCTGTTTGATAGACTCGATTAACAGGAGTTGGTCCAAAAATGGTAATGGAAGGAATATTTAAACCCCATGCCATATGAGTAGGACCTGTGTCATTGCCTATGAGTAAATCCGACTTAGCGATGATGCTTTTTAATCCATTGAGATTGATTTTAGGTAAAGCTTTTATGTAAGATGAATTCTCTTCTAGCCAAAGTGCTTTCTCTCTCTCCTCTTCACTCCCCCATGCAATGAGCGTATTTTCTTTTAAATGATTGGCAACTTCAAGAAACTTCTCTTTGGGGTAGTTTCGACTCTCCCACGTTGAACCAATGATAAAGATGATGTTTTTTTTATCTTTTGAGAGATATTCATCTAAAGTATTCTCTTCATCATAAAATAAAAATGGCTCTTTATCTAGTACCATTTGAGAGCTTATCGTAATGTCAAGAGGTTCACTCATCACTTTTGCATTCCTATCAATGGTATTGGCATCATAAGCAATCTCAACCTTTCGCTCATAAAAATAAGAAGCAACCCCCTCACGAATGGAGGTTTTAGAAAATCCAGCTCTATTTTTTCCCAAAAGTTTCGCCGTAATTGCCGACTTTAACAGCCCTTGGGCATCTATGACTAAGTCGTAGTTATTTTTAGAGTAAGATTTTACTTTCTTTATCTCTTTAAATAGGGCTAACTTATCTTTTTTAATCGCTTTTAGATTAACGCTTAAGATGTTGTCAATATGTGGATTATGTTCTAAAACTTGTTTGAAGCTTTGCTCTACTATCCAATCAATTTGAATGTTGGGCTTAGATTTTTTAATGTATTGAAGTGCAACCATCGCATGGATGATGTCACCCATAGCAGAGAGTTTGACAATGGCTATTTTCATTTATAACCTTTTAGAATTTTTCAAAAATAGTTTGAGTGATTTTTGAGCTTTATGGCTCATATTATACTCAATATGTTTTAAATACCATCGAAGTTGTCTTGGGCTTATGCCTCTTTTATTTGCTTCACGTTTTAAAATGTATTGGGGTATTTTAATTGGTTGTTTACTAAATTTTTTTGCTATTTTTTCTATGAGTTTACCATGACAAGTGTAGCAGAGTTGTGCAAAAACAAAAGGAAGTTGGGTCTCTTTGTGCCATTGTGTGGCAAGGTCAATGCCCACACCTCCCTCTAGGTAATACTTTAGTGCTTTGTCCCCGATGAGAACTTCACCTTGTAAATTTAGCACTTTAGCCAAACGATTGGAAGAGGCTGAATCTTCATCTATCTTGTTCTCTCCTTGAATTACAAAGACCGAATAGACAGCTCTGTTGGCAATGATGCCTAAGTTACTGCACTGATATTTGGGCGATTCAATGCTAGAGATAAACCCTGCATCAATTTGACGTTTTTTTAAAGCACTATTGATTTGGCTTGGAACATTTTTTCGGTAGTTCATGCCCATCTTTGTCCCTGGATGGTGAATATAGCGTTTCATAAACACTTGAAAAGGTAAAAGATTGAGGTAGCTAATTGAGCCAAATATCACAGGTGTAGACCTTTAAGAGAGATTCTAAGCGTGATTATATCAAACAACTTTTATAATCAGCTAACATTATTGAGGGAAATTATTGATGGTAAAAGTAGAATTTTTAGGACCAATGGCACAAGAGAGCATAGAGCTAGAGGCAAAAACTTTGGCTGACGTGGCGACACAATTGCAAAAAATCGACTCCATCGCTGCATGGTTAGACAAATGTGCTGTGGCAGTCAACGACCAAATGACAGCTGATTTAGGCATGGTTTTAAAAGAGGGGGATAAAATTTCAATCTTACCCCCTGTTTGTGGGGGTTAAGATGGAGTTACATCAAGGTTCACTCGATGTTGAAGCCATTTTTTCTAAGTGGTTACATGAAGAGGAAGCGTCAAATTATGGGGCGTACATTCCCTTTGTCGGTACAATTCGTGCAGAAGATGGCATTGAGGCATTAAGCTTTGACATCTATGAGCCTGTACTGCAACAATGGTTTGACAATTGGGTGAAAAAAGCTGAAGAGTTAGGGGCAAAAGTTAAAATGGCACATGCCATTGGCGATGTACCTGTGCATACTTCGTCGTACATTTCAGCTGTTTTCTCCCCCAAAAGACGAGTGGCATTGGAACTCATAGATGAGTTTGTGGAAGATTTTAAAGCCAATGCACCCATTTGGAAATATGATGTTAAAGAGGGAAAACGCATTTACGCAGCCGATAGAAGTACCCCCATGAATGGGTCGGGACTTTTGTCTAAATAGTTATTATATATAGTAAGGGAAAAAAGAATGGCATTTATGCACTTCGATGAATCAATTGAGATTTTAGAAAATATAACAATTAAAAATTATAAAAAAGAAAAAAAATATCTAACCGATACCTTAGGGTATGTATTGGCTGAAGATATAATCACCGACCACAATTCACCAGCACTCCCCACCTCTGCGATGGATGGCTACGCAGTGAAACATACAGATTTAGCCTTGGGGCGTTTAAAAATCAGTAGTATTAACCCAGCAGGGGCTGATTTGGTTGATGAAGTGCTTAGTGGAAGTTGCATCAAAACTTTTACAGGTTCACTCATGCCCAAAGGGGCTGATACGCTCATTCCCATTGAAAATGTCACGGTTGAGGGAGATGAAATTGTCATTAACGAAACGGTACCATTTGGATTTTCAGTTCGTGCCATTGGTGAGAATTATGAAAAGGGGCAAACACTCATTAAAGAGGGAACAAAAATAGATTTTGCCGACATTGGCGTAATGGCAAGTCTCAATGTGGTTAGCCCCTTGGTGTTTGAAAAACCACGTGTAGCCATTCTCTCTACAGGCTCAGAGCTTTTAGAGTTGGGTGAAGTGCAGACTTCAGATGCCCAAATTCGTAGCTCAAACAACTATATCTTAGAATCGTTGGTCAAAAAATATGATGGTGAAGCGTTACAGTTAGGGTGTATTTTAGATGATAAAGAGAGCATTTTAACAGCCGTGGAGTCAGCTTTAGCCCAAAGTGACATTGTGGTCACCACAGGTGGTGTCTCTGTGGGCGATTTTGACTTTGTAAAAGATGTCATTGTAGAGCTTGGCTGTGAAGTACTCTTTAAAGGGGTACGCGTAAAACCAGGGCAACACATTATGGTAGCAAAAAAAGAGGACAAGTTCATTGTAGCACTTCCAGGATTTGCCTACTCCTCTACGGTGACAGCTTTACTTTACATGGTACCACTTATTGCTAAACTTCAAAAGGGAGAATGCTCCTTGCGTAGGGTAGAGGCTACCTTAAGAGATACCTTTAATAAACGACAGAAAAAGGCTGAATTTACAGCCTGTAACTATGTTTTAGAAAATGGGCAATATTTTGTAGATTTTAAAGGTAAAAAATTTGGCTCATCTGCCATCTTGACCAATATGTTAGGAAAAACGGCTCTTTTGGTCACTTCAGAGGAAGATAGCCCTAAAGTTGTTGGAGATAAAGTGACAATTTTATTGATAGACTAAATCTTTTTGTAGACAGCTTGTAGCTTATTGCGTCTTTTAACATAAAGGGCTAATTCAGCAGCTGTCTTACAGCCACTATTCATCGCTTCGTTCAATACCTTTTTATTACTTGTGACATTCATTTTAAATCCTTTTTTTCAATTAAATATTCCAAATTATAATATTATTTTCTTATTTAAGCCATTTATATGTCAAATTGTCATATAATTTAAAATAAACCGAAATAAAAGGCTAAGTATGTATGATTTACGCAATGTAATTACTAAAATTAAAGAGATTATTGCTCAAGAAAAAAAAGTTAAAAAGGTATTTGATAAAGATGTCGCTGAAGCATTAATGATTCCTCAAACCACATTCGCAACCATGAAAAAGCGAAACTCCATACCTTTCAAAGAGATACTTGAATTTTGTGCCAATAAACGATTAAGCATCAATTGGCTTTTTTTTGACCAAGCCATTGAGATGTTAGAAGAAGAGACAGAACGTTTTTTTCAAGTACACTACTTTTCAGATGTAAGAGCCAGTGCTGGTGGTGGGGCATTTAACTTTGATGAAGATTATGAAATTTTGTCTATAGATAAAACCATTATGAAAAGTATTGTTCCCAATGTAAACAATACTTTAGAAGCAATCAATGTAGATGGTGAATCAATGGAGCCGACACTTCAAGACGGCTCAATCGTATTTATAGATAGAGAACAGACAAATATTAATAAAGATGGAATCTTTATTGCTGCTACAACAGCAGGGCTTTTTATTAAACGTATTCGTCAAAGAGCAGATGGTATGGTGGAACTTATCTCTGATAACAAAGCGTACAGTCCAGAGATTATTACTGCTGATGAAGTAGAGATAATTGGTCGAGTTGTAGGAAATGTTGAAAGCTTGTAGCAAAAATTTAGTATAATTTATTTTATATATAGATACTAAGGGGTAGAGAATGAAAAAAAATATTATATTAATAGGCTTTATGGGTGTGGGCAAAGGAACAACAGCTAGAGCTTATGCTGAAAAATATAAATGTTTTAATATTGATACAGATGATTTAATAGAGTCAAAAGCAAATTGTAAAATTAAAGAGATATTTAAAGAGCATGGTGAAAAATATTTTCGTTCGTTAGAACAAGAGTGTGCCAATTGGATTGAATCTTCTGTTGATGACTCTTTGATTTCTTGTGGAGGTGGTTTCTTTAATGTTAATAATCTAAATAAACTAGGAACAGTCGTTTTATTGGATGCCTCTTATGATTGGATATATAATCGTTTATCGACAGCAGAGAATGCAAAAGCAAAGCTAAAGAAAAGACCACTCTTCTCAGAACCTAAAAAAGCAAAAAAACTTTATAATGAGAGACAAGAATCGTATAAAGAGTTAGCAAACATTATTATTAATGTAGAGGGAAAAGAGTTGAAAAGTATTATTAAAGAGATACATAAGAAGACAAGTAAGAGATTAGAATTACTAGAAAATAAGTAAACAAAAAAAGAATTTCCACAAATTATTCACAAATTAACAAAAACCCTTGACATCCCCAATAAAATTCTCTATAATACGCGTCCAAGAACATTGGGGCTTACTTAGAGTTTAAGCGAGTGATTT
>JALSHP010000015.1 GCA_026982175.1 Campylobacteraceae bacterium | reverse complement strand
AACGTTCCTCATCTATCGGTGGGGAGGTAATTTCAATTAGGATATTAGGTTTGTTGGTGGTTCTGGGCGTATGTAATCGCTTTGACTAATATGCAAATAAAATAGGCTATAATACCCTTATGAAAAAGCTAAAAAAACTCCCAATAGGCATACAGACATTTAAAGACATACGAGATAAAGAACAAAATTATATCTATATAGACAAAACCAAAGAGGCATTGGATTTAATAGAAAATGGTAAATACTACTTTCTCTCACGCCCACGTCGTTTTGGGAAATCTCTCTTTTTAGATACGCTTCAAGATATATTTGAGGGTAAAAAAGAACTGTTTGAAGGGCTTTATATTTACGATAAATGGGATTGGGAAGATAAATATCCTGTTATTAAGTTTAGTTGGAGTGGTGACTTACGCTCAAAACCATCTATTGAATTAAGAGCTTTTGATTTTCTAAAAGAGAACCAAAGAAGATTGGGTATTGAGTGTGAAGAGAGGAGACATCTCTCTAGCTGTTTTAGTGAGCTAATCTATGAGAGCTATAAAAAATACAATAAAAAAGTTGTTATATTAATAGATGAGTATGACAAACCAATTCTTGATAACTTAGACCAAATAGAGGTAGCAAAAGAGGCTAGAGAACTACTACGAAGTCTATACTCTGTGATGAAAGAGAACGATCGATACATAAAATTTGTCTTCTTAACAGGAGTAAGTAAGTTCTCTAAAGCAAGTATTTTTAGTGGACTTAATAACCTAAGAGACATCTCTTTACTTCCAAGATATGGAACTATCTGTGGCTACACTCAAAATGACATAGAGACAGACTTTAAAGAGCTTTTAGAGGGTGTTGAGCTAAAAAAATTAAAAGAGTGGTACAACGGCTACAACTTTTTGAGTGACAGAGTCTATAACCCTTTTGATATTTTACTCTTTATAGATAGTGACCATAAATTTAAAAACTATTGGTTTAAAACAGGTACACCAAGTTTTCTGATTAAACTCTTTAAAGAGCAAGAGTATAATTTAGCTACCTTTGAAAATCTTCTAGTAGGAGAGGAGCTTTTAGAGAGTTTTGATATTGAAAATCTATCACTTGAAACGGTTATGTTTCAGAGTGGCTATTTGACTATTCGAGATACAGAGCGTTTAGGAAATGACCAGTTTTACTATCTTGGCTTTCCCAATATTGAAGTCAAAAAGAGCTTTAATGACTATATCTTAAGCTCTTATTTTGTGAATCCAAGCAAAAAAGCAAAAGTTCAATTTGATTTATATAAAGCGATGCATAGAAAAGATTTAGATTCTATTCAAAGCATTTTTAAATCCCTTTTTGCTTCTATTGCCTACAATAATTTCACCAATAATAAGATAGAAAATTATGAGGGATTTTACGCAAGTGTAATTTACGCCTACTTTGCAGGGGCAGGGTTTGACCGAATTGTAGCAGAAGATGTCACCAACGATGGACGGATAGACCTTAGTGTTTTTCTTGATGATATGCTCTACATTTTTGAGTTTAAAGTCAATCAAAAGGGTGCATTGGCTCAGATTAAAGAGAAGAACTACCCACAAAAATATCAGACTAAATTTTCTGATATTTTTATTGTAGGCGTGGAGTTTGATTCTAAGAGCCGTAATATAATTAAATATGAGTGGGAAAAATGGATTTAATAACAAAACAACAAGAGCTACAACGCTCCTCGTATGAGCTTTTAAAAGAGCGTATAGATTTACTTAAAAGTAGTAGTGCAGGTAAAAATGTTAAAGAGTATGCCAAAGCTAAGGGATTGGTTAAGTATGTTCAGCTTCTCATTAAAGTGATAGATAGTTTTAAAAAAGAGTATTTGCAACAGATAGTCTCAAAACTTATTAAAGCAGATGAAGAGTTTTTTAAAAAAGAGTTAAATAGTCCCTATAAAAATAGTGAAGATTTTTTAGCTAGACCTCTAACACTTTGTCTATTGAAAGAGATTTCAGCAGAAGAAGCAACTTCTATTTTATGCGATACAAAAGTAAAATTTAAAGAGCAAGATAGCCAAAGTCTAAAAAAAAGCTTTGAAAAAGTTCTTCGCTATGTTGAAAATAGGCTTGTTATTGATGGAGATATTTATGCTACTTTAGGGAAGAAGAAAGAGGAACAATACAGTAAAGAGATGCCCCAACGTGTTGCTTTAGCTTTAAATATTATTGACTCAAAAGAGATAGCCTATATGCTAAGCCAAGAGCTACTTACTTTGCAAGTGTTAGACAATGCCGATGTGGAAAACACCAGTAACACACGCCAAAGTTTTGGTGCAAAGTTAGGTGAGAAGTTTCATGAACGTATTGCATGGAGGTTTTTGTCTGGTCAAAATTCTAAAGAGGTAAAAAAACTCTTTAATCTCTACTTTGCAGAGAGTTTTGAGGAGATAGAGGGGCTTAATAGACCTTTATGGCATAAACTCATAGAGTTTGAAGTAGGGCAGAAGATGCTTGATTTTTCACTAGAAAGTGATATTTTAGGGGAATATACCAAACCTCATGATGAGGGAAACTTTAACTACCTTAAACTCACAAAAGCGTTTTTAAAAGAGATGAGTGAAGATGATAAATCCATAGCTTACAGTGCCTCTATGACCTACAAGCCTATGGTTATTGAACCTTTGGATTGGGAAGAGATGTATGGAGGAGGATTTCTACAAGACAAGTTAGAAGATAGTCGTTTTAATCTCTCTCTCATTAAAGCCTCTAGCTCTAAAGATAGAAGAGCTTTGGTGGGGAAAACCATTCCACAAGAGGTTTTGGACGCTGTAAATCATCTACAAAAGAGTGCTTTTAAAATTCATGAACCAATGTTAAAGGTGTTGCTTGACTATCATAAAGACATTAACTATTTGAGTAAAAAAAATAGGGTTGATTTTGCTTATTATAGAATTTTAAGAGAGATACTCTCTTTGGGTTTGGAAAAAAAGGAGAAAAAAGAGATATATAAACATTTTAAAATGAGTAAGTTTATTCAATTAAGCAAAGAAAAAGAGCTAAATAAGAGTGATAAAAAGAGAATTGATAATGCACTTAAAAACATTAGTAAAGAGTCAAACTTAGAGCATTTTAAACTTGTGAGTAGTATCTACTATGAGATAGCAAAATATAAACAGGGCTTTGATACCATTACCAATATAGCCAAAGAGATGTTAGCGTTTGATAAGTTCTATTTTGTATGGAGAATGGATTTTAGAGGACGACTCTACCCTCAACAGACACTACTCAACCCACAAGCAGGAGATTTGGCTAAATCTCTTCTTCTTTTTAGTGAAGAGAAAGCATTAACAAGCGAGGGCTTAAAGTGGTTTTTTATTCATGGGGCGAACTGTTATGGTGAGGTAGATAAAGAGCCGTTTGATAAACGTATAGAATGGGTAAAAGCACATCAAGAGCAGATAATCGCTTCGGCTAAAGATTATCGTGAAGAGGATTTTTGGAAAAGTGCTGGAGACCCTTTTAAGTTTTTGGCATGGGCATTTGAGTATGCGAGATACCATGAAAACCCAAAGGGGTTTAAAACCTCTATTCCTATTGCGATTGATGGCTCAAACAATGGTTTTCAACACATTACAGCACTTATGCGTGATTTAGATGGGGCAGAGATGGTCAATGTCCTTCCCCATTATGAAGATGGCACGATGGTAGTGGCTGATTTCTATAAATCAGTAGCCCAAAAACTTCAAGGTTTAATGGCTAAAGAGATAGAGCTATTTGAAGATAAAAAAGATGATTTAGAAGAAAAAAATGGTTTATATTATGAACCCAAAAAAGAAAAAGTTGAAGTAGAAGATTATCACTTCAATAAAGTCGTAGAGATTTTAGATGAAATTGAACCAACAACCTTAAAGCATGGGGAGTTCTTTGTCACAGCTATTTTAAAAGTCTCTAATTTTGAGACATTAAGAGATAGATTGCAAAAGATTGAGCGAGAAATTCGTGATGAAGTGGAAGAAGATGACCTTGAAGAGGTAAAAGCTTCTTTACTTGATGAGCTTGAAAAATTGCACAAAAGAGTTCAAAGAGAGATTAAAAAAGGTAAACTTTTAGTTAAAAAAGATAAAGCTTATAGAGAAATACTACAATTAAATCTCTACTCTCCCTCTCTTTATAAACGTTTTTCAGATGATGATTTAATCACAAGAAAATTTGTAAAGTCCCCCGTTATGACTGAGTCCTATGGTTCAAGTACAGCAGGAAAAGCAAAAGCCTTACTAGAGACCATAGAGGGTTTAGGGGTTTTAAAAGATTTAGATGAAGATGAACGCTATATCGTGGCTACTAGCATTACAAAACTTTTGGAAAAAGCTTTAGACAGTGTTTCTAAATCTCCTAAAAAATACAAAAATTGGATGAAAAGCTATGCCAAAGAGATGGTAAAAGAAGGGGCGATAAAGTGGAGAACCCCACTAGGCTTAGAGGTAGAACAGGTTGAGTACAAGTTCAACAAGTTAAAAGTAGCTATTGGTGACTATCGAAAAGTAGAATTTAATATCTATACCGATGAGATAGCTCCTCAAGAGCATATTAAAGGACTCTCTCCAAATTATATTCACTCTTTAGATGCCTCTCACCTCATGATGACCATTAATGATTTAGCCAAAAAAGGAGTGAGTGACATTGTAACCGTACATGACTCTTTTGCTACCCATGCCAATGAGGTAACGCTTATGTCTAAAAGTTTAAGAGAGATGTTTGTAAAACTTCATCAAGAACCAATATTAGAACATTTTGTCGAAGAGGCAAAAAAAGAGTTTGGTGTTGAAGCGATGAAAATTCCTTATGTTAAAAAAGAGAAGTTTAATTTAGATGAGATTGAAAAATCTCTCTACTTTTTTTCATAAAATGCAAAAAAGAGAGACCTTCGTTTTGGTATCTCATTAGCCATCACAGGCAAGAACTTTGTACACATAGAGCCTCATCTACGCCAACCAGTGTAATGGTGGCAAGAATAGGGTTTCTAGTGGGTTTTGTGGAATTTCAATAATCATGTTTGTACTCCTTATATGTTGTACGGTGTTTTGGACTCTTTCGAGTATCCTTAGCCTAAACGGCAGTAGCCTTGAAGTTGCATTATTTTTTTAAGATAATACAGATAAGTTCACATAGTGGATTAGCCATTAGTTTCTCCTTAATTAAAATTGTTTAACTCTCTGTTACGAGAGGGATTGACCTTTTCAGGCACTTCTTTCTTTAGTCACCACTTGGGAAATCTCTCTTAGACTTAGTCGTCGTCTGAAAGTATCTCTTTAGCAGTCACAAAGCCAATAGTAGCCACAATAATTTGGGCACACAATGGAATTGGAATCATTCTTTCTCCTTGATAGGTTTAATTTGGGTGGAGTCATTCAGTTATTCTCCATGAGCCATCACAGGCATAGCAATCTTTTGACCATGGTTAAACTATCTATACCAACCAATCTAATGGTGGTACAAATAGCGTATCCAGAGGGTTTCTAGGGAAATCTATAATCATCATTCTTTATCCTTTTAATCAAATTGTTTAAACACTCTTCGTTTTGAGCATTAGTTCTCCGTCACAGGCATTCTTTCTTCTTTAGTCACCACTTGGGCAAATTGTCAAAGTGTTTTACTTCTTTGCAATTGCTTTACCTACTTTAAATGCAGTTTCTACTACAAATATTGCAAGTTGAACTGTTTTAGGGTTCATTTTTTTCCTTCGTATAATATAAAATTGTTTAAACACTCTTCGTTTTGAGCATTAGTTCTCCGTCACAGGCATTCTTTCTTCTTTAGTCACCACTTGGGCAATGGCAAACCTTAGAGTTTTGCGTTGAGTCGTTTAGGAACGATGGTCACAAGCGTGTTTTGAGCAAATACTCCATAAAAGTCAGGAAACGAGGGCAAGACGACACGACTCTTGGAGCGTAACTCTATATTGAATAGGTCACGTTCTAAAAGTTGCATCGCATTGCGTATCTGCGTACTGCTATAAGAAGTAAACTCAAAGACACGTTGCAAGAAACGCTCTGCAGCATGGTAAGTGATGTGCATTTTTATCCTTTTGTTTAAATGTTAGGCTCTTTTGGTTTGAGCAACTAGGGGCATTACAGCCAAGTATTTTTTCTTCTTTAGTCACCACTTAGAAAATAGCTTCTGTTTTTAAGTGTTTGACTTTTCTCTTGTTTTTATAAATAAGTGATTATTCGCTTATAAATTATGAGAATTATTTATTTTTAACAGAGTTTCAATGCTAAACTATTTAGCAAAATAAAAAGTTGGAAATATATTAATGATAAATAAAGAGAAAAAAGTATTTTTCTTAGGTGGCTCCGATTTGGAGATGCAAAGCATCAAAGAGCTTTTAGAACAAGAAGCGATTATTTATGTAGATAAAGAGTTGCGTTGGGGAGCAAAACTCTCCTCTTACCAAAAAGAGCTAGAGGAGTTTAAAGAGCATACCATATATGGTATTGAACTCATAGAGGACATTATCCCTCCTAAAAACTACCATAAGATTGACCATCATAATGCATTATCTCATAAGCCTTCGAGTCTGTTTCAAGTGTTAAAACTTCTAGGAAAAAAGCCAACACGAGAACAGGAGTTGATTTCGGCAAATGATGTAGGACACATAGAAGCCATGAAGTGTATGGGAGCAACCCCAGAGGAGATAGCAAACATACGCAAAAGAGATAGGCAGATGCAAGGGGTAAGAGCCAAAGAGGAGCAGATAGCCATTGAAGAGTTAAAAGAGATAAAACAAGAAAAGAGCATTTATCTTTTACAAACTTCACTTACACAATTTTCACCCATTGTTGATAGATTTGAAGAACGACCTTTTTTAATCTATGG
>JALSHP010000014.1 GCA_026982175.1 Campylobacteraceae bacterium | reverse complement strand
GACTTGGCTGCTAGTTTTTCAAGGAGCTTAATGGTCATACGAACCCCAGCACCAGAGCCACCAACTGGATTCTCCCCCCAAGCATGTTCCACATAAGCAGGAGCAGCAATGTCAATGTGAGCCCATCTGTTTTTGTTTTTTTTGTCAATGAAGTTGTCTAAGAAAATCCCTGCTGTAATCGCTCCACCATAGGGGGTATTTGACATATTAGAGATGTCAGCAACATTGGACTTTAAACATTTTCTTAAATGTTTGTTGAAGTCTAGTTTGGTCGCCAATTCACCTGAAGCTTTAGCAGCATCTACAATCATGTCACGTGGTTTATCTGCATTGCCCATAATGCTTGAAGTGTATTGTCCAACAGCTACCATGGATGCCCCTGTGAGGGTAGCATAGTCAAAAATATAATCTGCTTCTACTTCTTGTTGTGCGTAAGCTAAAACATCGGCTAAAACCAAACGTCCCTCTGCATCAGTGTTTCTTACCTCAATGGTCTTTCCATTTTTAGCGACTAATACATCATCAGGTTTATAGGCATCGCCTCCTATCATGTTCTCAACAGCTCCTATGAAGCCATGAACTTCAACATTTAAATTCATCTCGCTTACTGCTTTCATGATTCCTAAAACGGCACAAGCTCCACTTTTGTCCAGTTTCATGTTGACCATTGAAGCCCCAGGTTTAAGGCTTAATCCACCTGAATCATAAGTAAGCCCTTTACCCACTAAAGAGATGACTGCTTTAGGGTTTTTAGGTTTGTGCGTTAAGTGTATGACTCTTGGTGTATGACGTGAAGCACGAGCCACGGCTAAAAGGGCTTCCATTTTTTCTTCTCTAAGCTCTTTTGGTTTTAAAATTTTACAACTCAAATCAAGCTCATCACTTAGACCCTCTGCAATGTTGGCTAAAATTTTAGGATAACAATCTTCAGGGGTCGTGTTAACAATTTCACGTGTAAAGTTGGTAGCCTCTGCTGTTATTTGTCCTAGCTCCACTTCTGTTGCACAATCTTCCATGTTAAGTTCTAAGGCATTATACTCTTCTAAAGAGATGACAATATCTTTAATGGGTTGTTTGGCTTTCTCTGTTTTATAAGTATCAAAAGCGTAAGCACCTAAAATAAACCCCTCAACCATGGCTCTTAGTGTCGCGTTTGATTTTTTGTTTTTCATGTAAGAGGCTACTTTTAACGACTTATATTTAGTAGCACTAAGGGCTTGAATGGCTTTTGCCATGGCAACTCTTAGGTTTTCATCATTGATTTTATCGACACCGACATAGAGTCTGTTTTTGCTAATAAGCAGACAGGTTTCATCTTGTCCAGCTTTAAATCCAGATTTTTTAAGAAGTTTTTTGTCTTGGACAAAGTCATGTTTAAAGTTTTTGTTGACAATGACGATGAGTTCTACATCACTATCTATTTCGTTGATTGGGCTTATGGTTAATTCAAAATTCATATTGGGTTCCTGTAGGGTGCAATTTATTGCACCACTTGTATTATGTGTATTTTGGTGCAATGAATTGCACCCTACTTAAATTGTGTTGCTAAAATATCTTGGGCTTGTACCATGTCTTTGTCGCCACGTCCAGAGAGGTTGAGCAGAATGGTTTTTCCTTCTATATCCTCTTTTTTTATCTTTTTGAGATAGGCAATGGCATGAGAAGACTCAAAAGCAGGGATAATTCCCTCCTCTTGACTTAGCCAAACAAAAGCATCCATCGCTTCTTCATCGCTAATGTGATTGTAGGTAACAATGTTGTTGTCTTTAAAATAAGCATGTTCGGGTCCAATGCCTGGGTAGTCAAGCCCTGCACTTATGGAGTGTGCCTCTTGGATTTGCCCATCTTCATCTTGAAGCAAATAGGTAAGTTGTCCATGTAATACCCCTGGGCTTCCTTTTTCTAATGAACATCCATGTTTAGAGTCTAAGCCCATTCCTCCAGCTTCAATACCGATACACTCGACACTCTCATCTTCTATGAAATGGTTGAAAATACCCAAAGCGTTTGAGCCACCACCAATACAAGCGATGACTTTGTCAGGCAGACAACCTTCAACTACCTCTAATTGTTGTTTGGCTTCCCAACCAATAATAGACTGAATATCACGTATCATCATAGGGTAGGGGTGAGGACCTGCTACTGTTCCGATGATGTAGTAAGTATCACGAGCATGAGTAACCCAATGGCGAATGGCATCGTTCATGGCATCTTTAAGGCTTTGGCTTCCAGACTCCACGGCATGAACTTTTGCTCCAAGTAGTTTCATACGAAAGACATTTAGCTCTTGACGTTTAACATCTTTAGCACCCATGAACACTTCACACTCTAAACCAAAAAGAGCAGCTACGGTGGCTGTGGCAACACCATGTTGACCAGCACCTGTTTCAGCAATGACCTTTTTCTTACCTAAACGTTTGGCTAAGACTGCTTGGGCAATACAGTGGTTGATTTTATGGGCTCCTGTGTGGTTAAGGTCTTCACGTTTGAGATAAATCTTGGCATTTAACGCTTTAGAAAGGTTCTCAGCAAAGTAAAGTGATGAAGGGCGACCGACATAGTTTTTGTAATAGTAATCGACCTCTTTCCAAAAATCTTCATCAAATCGTACCGCTTCATAGTCAGTACGAAGTTTTTCAAGTGCTGGCATAAGGGTTTCAGGCACAAAACGCCCACCATATCGGTGAGGGGCATCTTCTGCTCCAAAGTGACCATTGACATCTGGGTCATGTGGGCTAGGGGAGGGGATATATAGTTTTTCATATAAAGATGAATTGTTTGACATGTTTTTCTCTTAGTATTATAATGGTTTGGATTATAGCCAATGAGAGGTTAAAACATTCTCAATTAAGACGCTTGATAAAAATAGTAATAAATTAAAATAATAATAAATTAAAAAAATTATTTAATATATATAAACATTTAATAGTTAACAGACTATTTATTGTTTATATATGTGTTTTTTTGATTTTTATTATGTTTCTTTAAGCTTTAATCTACTACAATGGTACTTCAACGACATATCGGTGATGCTCTAGCCTCTCCCCTATTTCCTGAATTAGTCCAAGCCTCTTTTAGACGCTTGGCTAAAACTGTCTAGGGCATTACATTTAAAGATTTATCTTTCGTATGTCGTTGTTAAATTAGGTTACAATTAAGTAATTATTTTGATTTTTCAAAATATCCTTTTTCTTTGTTTTTAAGTACTTTTTTGTAATCTTTAATTATACCATTCATTGAAATAAACACCCCCTTTTTATCTAACATTTGTAAATATCCATAAGCTGAAGAGAGATTTGCTGTCGATTCTATGGGCTTTATGCTGTGTGGCACCATGGCTCCTGTTAAGATAATTTTTTTATTCAATTTCGCTTTGGCTAAAAATTGAGCGGTTAAATGCATGGTATCTGTACCATGCACCACAATAATATTTTTCTCTTTTGCCTTTTTAATCTCTTCTTTTATCATCTCTCTATCTTGATGGTTCATATCAAGGCTATCTTTAGCTATGATATTTAGAATTTTTAGTTTGTTAAGCCAAGCTTTTGAAATCTCTTTTATTGCTTTTCCTCTAGGCTCTATCTCTAAATTTCCATTTAAGGGGTTATAAACTTTATTAAATGTTCCCCCTGTATTAATAATTAATATTTTTTTCATAGAATTTCTCTTTTTTATAGAACTTTTCTTTTTCATAAGCGTTCTCTCTTTTTTGATTTTTAAGTTTAATTTATATTCTACCTCAATCGTGATAAAATATGCGAGATAAAAAAAATGGAGAATGAGATGATAATGAAAGGCAAAAAAGGAGTTATCCTTGGTATTGCAAACAAAAAGTCAATTGCTTATGGCATTGCACAAGCGTGTAGAGAGCAAGGGGCAGAGGTAGCCATTACTTTTTTAAATGAGCGTTTTGAAAAAAAGTTAGCACCTATTGCAGAAGATTTAGAGTGTGGCGAAAAATTTTACCCTTGTGATGTCTCTAAACCAGAAGAGATAAAAGCCTTAAAAGATTCGCTTGAAAAAGATATGGGACAAATTGATTTTATTGTTCACTCTATTGCTTTTGCACCTAAAGAGGGCTTAAGTGGACGTTTTTATGACATATCAAAAGAGGCTTTTGACATTGCCATGGACATTTCGGTTTACTCTTTAATAGAAATCGTAAGAGAGTTGAAACCTATATTGTCCGATAACTCATCGGTCTTAACTCTCTCTTACTATGGTGGGGTTAAATACATTCCAAACTATAATTTAATGGGTGTGGCAAAAGCCGCGTTAGAGATGACCACAAAATATCTAGCAGAAGATTTAGGGCGTGATGGCATTCGTGTTAATGCCATTAGTGCAGGACCCATCAAAACACTCGCCGCAGCAGGGATTGGTGAGTTTGGCTTTATGCTTAAATGGAATGCAGCTCATGCTCCACTCAAAAAGAATGTGAGCATTAAAGATGTTGGAAACTCTGGTATGTATCTGCTCTCCGACCTTAGTGCCAGTGTGACAGGTGAGGTACACTATGTGGATGCAGGTTATAATATTATGGGAATGCCAGCCGTCTCTTTTAGCGAAGAGGGAAAACAGACCATCGCATGGAATGGTGAAAAATAGTGCAAGAGCAAAAAAGAGAAGACTCTTTAGAATATTTAGCTAAAAGGGCTTTCTTTGATAAAATCATCACCATCTATGGGCGTAATGCTGTTTTAGAAGCATTGGAAGATGACAATATTACCATTCATAAACTTCATCTATCAACTTCAAATAAATCAGCTGTTGAATTAGAAAAAATGGTGAAGATTGCCAAACAAAGAGCCATAGAGATAGCGTATCATGAGAAAAAAGCACTTTCACGCATCTCTAAAAATGCCAAACAAGACCAAGGGGTGGCTTTGGATATTGTGTTGGAAAAAGCATTGAGTGAAGATGAGTTTTTAGAGCAACATGAGACTTTTAGAGTTATGGCACTCGATGGCGTTTTAAATCCACAAAATTTAGGCATGATAATTCGTTCTTGTGCTGCGGGAAATATTGATGCTATTTTGTTACCGACTAAAAATTCAGCACAGATTTCACCTTTGGTGATTAAAGCTTCGGTGGGGACTATCTTTAAATTACCCATTATCAAAACAAAAAATCTCGCTAAAACTTTGGAAAAATTTAAAACCCAAGAAGCCGAGGTTTATACGCTCTCTTCTTATGCAACTAATGATTACAAAACAACCGTTTATGGTGCGAAAACTGTTTTTGTTTTGGGCAATGAGAGTGAGGGGGTAAGTAAGACAATAGAAGATTTAAGTACCACCTCTATTGCGATTAAGATGAACCGTGGGGTAGAATCACTTAATGTGGCTGTGACAGCTTCGCTATTGGCATTTCTGTAAAATAAGTATTAAAAAGAGTTTGAGATGAAAGAAGCCAAAGCCCTATTTCAAAAACTAAAGATAGTCTCTCTTTTAGACTTAGCACTGCTTATTCCTTCTTCTTATAATAATACAAGCCTCTCTAGTACCCTGAAAGTAGGGGAGAAACATACGCTTGAAGCACGGGTTGATGAGGTTTCTGATATTAAGGGAAAACTACGCATTAACTTTTGGTTACCTAAGTTTAACAAACGTCTCTCTTCGATGCTTTTTCGTGTCACTCCGTATCATAAGCAACTTTTTACTGTGGGTTCAAACCATTATATTCAAGGAAAAATAGAAGAGTACAATGGCTACTTACAGATGAACCAAGCCAAGTCCTTAAAACGTATTGGGCAGATTATTCCCAAATATTCTACAGTGCTTAAAGAGAGCAGTATGCGTTCCTTAATTGAGTGTTATGTAAATGAGAAAAGACTTTACGATGAGGGCTTAAATGCCTTAGAAGTAAAGACTCTTTTAGGACTGCATTACCCTCAAAACACCAGTGACATAGAAGCGTATGACCCAGAAGTTTTAAAATTTGTAGAAGCGTTTAACCACATGAAGAAGCTTAAAGGAAAACGTGAAGATTTTCCTGCCATAGAAGCCTTAAATGGAAATATAGAGGCTTTTGTAAATGCTTTACCTTTTACGCTAACCAAAGAGCAAAACTTTGTCATTGAAGAGGTTCAAGCCGATTTAAAACGACGTGATAAAGCAGTCAAACGTTTAATCATTGGTGATGTGGGTTCGGGAAAGACCATGGTTATTTTGGCTTCAGCTGTCATGGCATACCCCTCAAAGAGCATACTTATGGCACCCACGTCACTCTTAGCCATTCAGCTTTATGAAGAGGCAACGAAGCATTTACCTAAAGAGATGAACATTGCGTTGGTGATGCAAGGTAAAAATGAGGGCGATTATTTAACAGCCGATTTCATCATAGGCACACATGCCATTTTGTTTAAAGAAGATATGCCCAAAGCCTCATTGGTCATGGTTGATGAACAGCACCGTTTTGGAACCAAGCAAAGAGCTTTACTTGAAGCGATGATGGCGAGTGAAGAGAAAAAACCTCACTACTTACAGTTTTCAGCTACCCCAATTCCAAGAACCCAAGCGATGATGCAGTCAGAACTGATTGATGTGAGTCTTATTACCTCTACGCCATTTGAGAAAGAGATTACAACGCGTGTTGTGGGCAAAGAAGATTTTTCTGCTATGTTAGAAGCCATAAAAGACGAAATAGCCCAAGAGCATCAAGTGCTTATTGTTTACCCATTGGTTGAAGAGAGTAAAGAGATTCCCTACCAGTCGCTTGATGAGGGGAGAGGATTTTGGGAAAAGAAATTTGAAAATGTCTATGTAACCCATGGAAAAGACAAGAAAAAAGAGCAAGTTTTACAAGAGTTTAGAGACAAAGGTGACATTCTTTTAGCCACAACGGTCGTGG
>JALSHP010000013.1 GCA_026982175.1 Campylobacteraceae bacterium | reverse complement strand
TGTTACACAAAGCCCTAAAGTATTGGTGGTGACCCCACAAGGGGTAAAACACTATTTTACTCATGCTCATGAGGTGCTAGCCTATGCTCCTAAAATTCAAGATTGGGAGCTAATCGCTACCAAGCCACCGTTGGGGATGTTGGAGGTAGTAGAGGTTGATGGCATAAGCATTGAACCAAGTGAAGTGACATTTATGCCTTTAAATTCTCCTGAACATCCTGATGACCTTGCCATACGGCTCTACCACAAAGCCTATGTTGCTCAAGAGGGAAGAGAACAAAACGCTGTGATTGCAGGGCTTTACCTGTTACTTGACAGACTTTTGGGGGAGGAGTCGGCTACTTTTGATTTTCAATACATTGATTTTGATGACATGCCTCACCCAAAAGAGCAAGATTACCCTTTGATGCAACTACCTGCATTTATGGCACATAAAAAGAGTACACGAAAAATAGCAGGAGAGAAATTTCCTAAAGAAGATATTGGTCTTTTGGAGGGAAAAGTAGAAGCGTTACCTACGCTATTGGTGGTCAATAATGGCTTGAAGTATTATGAGTTTACTAAATCCTTTCCCTATCTTTTACGCATCACTTTAGCCCTTCACAACACAGGGGACAATGGACTGCCCAATGGCAATACCGATGAACTCTATGGATTAGAAGATGTTTTTTACCAAGGGATTTCCAAAGTGCAAAAGGGGCATTTTATTGCCACAGAGACCTATGATAAAAAGCGTGAGATGTTCTACTATGTCGATAGTTTAGAGAGCATTGAGAATGTTTTGGCAAAAGTTCCTGAAACATTGAGTAGTTGTACGCTTAGTTATGAGGTAAGCTATGACCCTTTTTGGGTGATGGTTGAGTCTTATATTTATATGTAGTATAATGGTGACAATAATTTACGGAGCGAAATCCTTTGGAAAATCAAATAGATAAAAAAGCAAAACAAGACAAAATAGTAGGCATGTTTGACGACATTGCTTCAACCTATGACCTAACCAATCGTGTATTGAGCATGGGCATTGACATTAAATGGCGACGAACAGCGTGTGATAAAGCGTATGATATTTTAGAGAGTAAAGAGCTAACACAAATTACCGATGTGGCGTGTGGAACAGGGGATTTACTGCTCTTTTGGAAAGAGTATGCTCAAAAAAAAGGCGTGAGTGTTCAGAATTATGTAGGGGTTGACCCTTCTGTGGGCATGTTAGAGGTAGCAAGAAAAAAGATTGATTTTGCAGAATTCAAAGAGGGGAAAGCCCAAGCATTACCCGTTGAAGATAGCTCAACTGAACTCATCTCTATCTCTTATGGTATTCGCAATGTGGTTGACAGAGTTGAGGCACTACAAGAGTTTTACCGAGCCTTAAAGCCCAATGGTATTGTGGTCATCTTAGAATTTACCAAGCAAGAGCGTCAAGGTTTTTTTGACAAAGTGGTGGATTTTGGTATGAAAAAGGTACTGCCTAGAGTAGGAGGGCTTATCTCTAAAAATTACACTGCGTACAAATATCTGCCTGACTCCATTGAAGATTTTCTAACCACAGAAATGCTTTCTAAAGAGTTAGAAGAAGCAGGGTTTGAGATGAAATATACTAAGTCTTTTACCATGGGAATTTCGACGCTTTTAATTGCTCAAAAGCCTTTGTAATATAAAATTAGGAGTTGATTTGTGAATTATATTTTAAAACATTTTGATAAAAATCTTATCTCTTTTAAATTTATTTCAACTCCTCATGAGGGTATGACACTTGAAATTATGGATATCTATCATGAACATCAAATATTTTTTCCTTTAAATTTAGAAATAGAAAATTATGCTCTGTTAAGATGGATAAAAGGACGAACCATCCCTAAAAATAGAGAGTTTGTAGATAAAATTTTAAAAGAGCTAAATTTGAATTTAGATAATCTTAAAGGCATTGTTGATATTTCTAAAAGCCTATCATTAAATGATTGTTACTGGATAGTACAAGAAAATTTTGATGGAAAATTTGAAAAATATAACCTTTATGATAATGATTTTAACAAAACCTTAGCCTTACTTGCCTATACAGGTTATGGAAGTATTAAACAAAAAGGATTTATGTCTACTCCTGAGTTTACTACCAATGGTATGTTAGCTAAAGCATGGAGACGAGACCCTCTTCAGCGAAAAGGTATTTTTTTATATAAGTCTGGTTCACATGGTTTTGCAAATGCAGGAAAAGAACCCTATTCTGAATTTTATGCCTATCAGATAGCCAAGAGGATGGGCTTAGATGCAACTACTTATAGTTTAGGAAAGTGGAAAGGGAAGATGAACTCTATCTGTGAACTTTTCTCTTCAAAAGAGTATGCTTTTGTCCCTATTTATCATCTTGTGACAGAAGGTGGTTGGAAAGCTATTTTTGACTATTATAAAAATCTTGGAGAGAGTTATTATGATGCTTTAATGGATATGATTTTGTTAGATGTCATCATTCTTAATGTAGATAGACACTTTGGAAATTTTGGACTTTTGGTAAATAATGAAACGAATAGTATTGTTAAACCTGCTCCTATTTTTGACAATGGACTCTCTTTATTTTATGGGGCAATGGAGGATGACTTAGAGGACATAGATAGATATGCAAATACTAAGATTATGAAAAATGCAGGGGATTTTTTAGCATTTATAAAACCACTTATTCGTAATCAAGAAAAGAAAAAACTTAGAAAATTGATTAATTTTAAATTTGAGCGGCACTCAAAATATAATCTACCTGCAAAACGATTAAAGATTATTGAGGGGTTTATTGAAAGACGCGTTCAAATGCTTTTGGAAATTTAAGGAATGAGATGCAAGAAAAAATTAAAACACTAAAAACAGAGATAGCCAAAGTAGTCGTGGGTCAAGATGAAATGATTAATGGCTTACTCATTGGGCTTTTGTGTGAGGGTCATGTCTTAGTAGAGGGTGTTCCTGGCTTGGCTAAGACGACTACAGTTAAAGCGTTGTCGTCAGCGATGCAACTTGGTTTTTCTCGTGTACAGTTTACCCCTGATTTATTGCCTTCTGATATTATAGGGGCTGAAATATATGACCCAAAAAGCAGTGAGTTTAAGATTAAAAAAGGACCTGTATTTACGCAGATACTTTTAGCCGATGAAATCAACAGAAGCCCTTCAAAAGTCCAATCTGCTCTGCTTGAAGCGATGCAAGAACGACAAGTAACCATAGGCTCACAGAGTTTTGAATTGCCTTCTCCTTTTATGGTTATGGCGACGCAAAATCCATTGGAGCAAGAGGGCGTTTACCGTTTACCTGAAGCCCAACTTGACCGATTTATGATGAAGCTTCTAGTTGAGCATAACTCTGAATCCGATGAGTTGGAGATTATGCGACGTATTGCCACTAAAAGTTCAGAAACCATTTTAGCAGTTTGTTCGGTAGAAGAGTTAGCCGTGATGGCTAAAGAGATAGAAGCGTTACACATAGATGAGGAGCTTGAAAAATATATAGTCGCTTTGGTTCGTGCCACAAGAGAAATGCATAACGATGTGAAATGTGGGGTGAGTCCAAGGGCTTCTATTGATTTATATAAGGCTTCTAAGGCTCATGCTTATTTAGACGGAAAAACTTTTGTAACGCCTGTTGATGTCTTAGCCATGGTCTACCCTGTGTTGCGACATCGTATAGGACTCTCTTATGAAGCACGTGCCAAAGGTAGAAGTGCTGATACAGTTTTAAAAACGATTATAGAGCGAATAGATATTCCCTAATGGATGCGTTTAAAACCATAATTTTTAAAGCCAAAGAGGATGTTTATAGCCATCTTCAAGGAGCTAATTTTTCTAAACTATTGGGTCAAGGGTATGATTTTTCCGAACTACGACCCTATGAAGATTCGGATGATATTCGCCATATTTCTTGGGTAAACTCGGCAAAATTGGCTGAGCCTTATGTCAAAAAGATGCATGAAGAGCGTGAGCTTTTGGTGCATGTGGCGATGTTGTTAGATGGTAGGGCTGTTATTGGTCAAAAACAAAAATTAATGCTGGAAGTTTTGGCTATTTTAGGCTATTCGACAATTTTCACCAACAATCTTTTGAGTATCTCTTTTTGTTTGGGAAAAAATTTTAGAACTTTTGAAGCCACTAAAAATGTCGAAGCTTTTGATGATACTTTAGAAGTTTTTTCTAAAATAGATGCTTTAGGTTTAGAAATAGATTATGCAAATCTTCAAAAGAGACTTGTAGAAGTTCAAGAGCAAAAAAGTCTTTTCTTTGTAGTAGGGGACTTTTTGGATGAAGTAGATTTGTCAATTTTGGCAAAAACACATCAACTCTGTGTGCTTATGGTGCGAGATAGATGGGAAGAGAATCCTCTTCTATCAGCTGATGCAGAGTTGCTCAACCCTTTGAACAATGAAATCATGCGTAAAACAGTTTCAAAAAAAGCACTAAAGCACTATGTTGAACAACTAAAAGAGCATGATACAAAGCTTTATGCTCATTTTCATGAGCATAATATTAAATATGTAAAGATTTATGAGCCAGAGAGGATAGTGGAAAAGTTAGAGCAGTTATTTTACTTTGACTAGCATATTTAAGGGTTTTGAGTAGTGGTATTGTTTAATACTCTCCTCTTTCATGTCCCAACACCATAGGTTCTCATGGCTTATATTTACCCCACCAATACTGCGTTGAATATTTTTAATGTTTAACCAGCTCTCTTCCATGTTAAGGATTTTTTTACCAAGAGGAGTGATGGTTAAGAGGTCACTGTTATCTTCAATGATACCATGTGCTTCAAAATCTTCTAATATTTTCCAAAATATCATGTCACCCATAAACTTTCGTCCTTCTAAACTTTGGCATTTTTGAAAGAGTTCTGTACGTTTACTTTGTCCATCAGAGATGGCTTGTAGTGCTTGGTACTCTGTACGTGAAAGACCATATTTAGTACTAGGATATTCTTGTAGCATTCGATAGACAGCACCTTTTAAAAAAGGTAAAATCTCCGTAGAGGTATTTAAAAGTGAAGCCCATTTTTTAGGTGTTTCATCAGTAAAAGCCTCCCATGCATTTTGTGCAATATCAAGATGCTCTTTTAAAATATCTGTTTCATAAAGAGAGAGTTTTTTTATCTGTTGGACAGAAGATTCTCCCAAATATTTGCTACTACAGATAAGTGTTAATCGTGTTAAGCCTAACTTTTGAGTGGCGAACCAAGAGAGAATTTGAAGCATTTGGAGCTGGTCATAGAGGTCATGTTCAAACCAAAGAACAACTTTGTCATAGTTATTAAAATTTTTTAGTTTTTGATTACGTTGTTCAAAATCTTTTTCTATCTCTGTACGTTTACCTAAGCCATAGGTGGCAATAAATTCAGCACGTATTTTTGAGAGTTCTTCCAAACTTAAGTTTGCAGGAACAGGTCCTTCATGTAAGAAATCTCTCCAAGGTAAAAAATCACCTTTAATCTCTGCCTCTTTCATCATGCCAATACAAGCGTCACCATTTACAATATTTAAAGTTTTCATCATAGAGGTATTATACACAATATCTGTTATAATTATGCTATGTTTAAAAATAGCTTTATTTTAATTTTACTTATTTTCATCATAAATGCTTGTGCCGTTAAATCTCCTGTGACTTGGGAAAAACGCATTTTAAAATCAGAGAGTAACGCTTCTGTCGACCTTAGTTATACCGAGTATGGAAGTAAAGAAAAGAGAACTTTACTCTTTTTGCATGGCTTTGGAGAGAGCAAAGAGACATGGCGTTTTTTAGTGCCGAAACTCTCTCAATATTATCATCTTGTTTTGCTAGATTTAAAGGGATTTGGTATCTCTCCTAAAGTTGAAGATGAAGCCTATTCGGTCTATGACCAAGCACGTGTAGTTGCTAATTTTATTAAAAAGAAAAATTATAATGATTTAACCATAGTGGGTCGCTCATTTGGTGGAGGGGTGGCATTGGTGTTAGCGTTGATGCAAGAAGACAGAGTGATAGCCAAGAGAATTTCTAAACTCATCTTAATAAACTCAATGTCCTATCAACAGAACTTACCTTCGATGCTTAAAACTTTAAATAAACCACTCATTGGTTATTTGGGCATTCATTTGGCATCCAATGATTGGATGGCAGAAGAGGCGTATCGGTTTGCTTTTTACAATAATGATTTAATCCCCAAAGAGAGTGTGGCGTATGCCTCTTATGTTCTCTCTACCCCTTTGGCAAAATATGTCTATCTGCAAACAGTAGACCAATTGATTCCTGATGACATAGCCCAAATAGAGAAACGATATAAAAATATAAAGATTAAAACATTAATTTTATGGGGAAAAGAAGATGTCTCTATTCATGTTCGTAATGCGTATAAGCTACATCGAGATTTACGCCATAGTAAATTGAAAATTTTTAAGAAAGTAGGACATATGCCCAATGAGGAAGTTCCTCAAAAGGTGGTTAGTGAAATTTTAAAATTTATGAAATAGTAATACTTTTACTTGTATAGTCTTTTTACTTATATTGTTTCATTGCCTGTGCTGCTTCACGTAGTTGTGTTTTACGCTTCATGGTTTCACGTTTGTCATGTAACTGTTTCCCTTTGGCGACAGCAATGCTTACTTTAACATAGTTTCGCTCATTAAAGTAGAGCATAAGAGGCACAATGGTCAATCCATCTTTTTGTACCTTCTCAAATAGTTTGTCCAACTCTTTTTTATGTAGTAGAAGTTTTCTAGGACTTCTGGTGTCTCTGGCATAATTGGCATTGGTGGTATCTAAGTGGGCAATGTGCGTATTCATTAAGTGGAGTTCACCTTTAATGAAACGACAAAAGGCATCGCTTAAGTTTGCTCTTTTGGCACGGAGGGCTTTGACCTCTGAACCAAGCAATACAATACCT
>JALSHP010000012.1 GCA_026982175.1 Campylobacteraceae bacterium | reverse complement strand
CCTACACCACTCATCATGCTCTCAATATCGGTTCTAAGTTCACCCTCTTCAAGTGGGGTAAATTTGTTAAAAATAGGAGCGATGATGGTGGGGTAAATGACATTCATAAGTACGGCTAAGCCAAAAAGAAGCACAAAGCCCCAAAGCCACCATGAGGTGACGTTAACAACAATCCATGCTAACGCATAAAAAATGAGCCCTCCAAAAACAATGAACATCACCATAGATTTTATTTGATCAATAAGGTAGAGCTTCGGTGTCGTTTTAGTAAAACCAAATGCTTTGTCTAGTTTAAAAGTCTGATAAAGTTCAAAAGGCAAACCAATTACAAAACCAATTGCCATAAATCCAAAAAGAAATACCACTGCTTCAAAGATACTACTTTGTGTGTTTAAGAGATTACTTAGCCATGCAAAACCAACCGTAACCCACCAGACAAAAATGCCATAGTCCACCAATGTAGAGAGTAGCCCTAAACGCTCTTTTTTAATGGCATACATTCCTGCTACTTCATACTTCTCTTGTGACATAAGCACTGCCTCTTTACTTTTCTCTTCAGAAATGTAACCTATCTGCATCACAGAGATATAAATTTTTAGGAGGGTATAAATGGTAAAGAGTACCATGATGATTTCTAACATAAAAGACCTTTTAAATATAATAGAAGAAATATATCTAAAAAGCCTTAAGGCAAACTATTTCTGTACTGCCTTATTGACATGAATATAAAAAGAGAGTCCGAGCATAAGTGCCGTAACCCCTAAAATAAGATAGACAGCAGAGATGAGTTTTTCAGGTTCAGTAATGGCAAACTTAAAGACCAGCATCAAGGCTTCAATAGAGAGTGCAATAATAATTGAACCCAAAAATCGTATCATCGTTTGATGTCCTTCTCCTGCTCCATCTTTCTTCTCTTTTCCAAGTACCTCTTCTTCAAAAATAGCTTTAACCAAGTCAAAGATTGCTAAGGCAAGGGTAAGCAAAATGGTTGCTTTAAACATGGCATTAATATCAATGGTATCAACATGTAAACCCAAATCTAAGAAACTACTAATACCTTTGACAAATAAAAGTAATGAAACTAAAGCCAATGCAATAGAGAAACAAGCATAAACAAATTTAGAATAAATACCAAAATTAGAATCAACCGATGAAGGGTGTACCATCTTTAAAATATTATCAAGTGTAATGTCCACACATAAAATATAGAGTAGATTTTTTTCATCATCATAAACAGGATAGGAAGCAGTAACCACCATATTGTTAGTAGCCAATGAGGGGTAAGGGTCAGTTAAGACACAACGCTCTTCATCAACTGTCTTATAAAAATAAGCCCTATCGCTTCGGTCAATTCCTTCTCTTTCTCCATTGAGCTTTTTATTTTTAGAGACATTAGCACTAATTTGAATACCATCTTTATCAACAGCATAAAAAACTTCTGCATTAGGTAATACAACTTGTAAACTTTGTAACTCTTTTGCAATATGCTCTTCTAAATTTTTCTCTGTCACCCCAACATTAGAGGCATGACGACTTATCATATAGCACAAATAGGCTCTCGCCTTTGTCCGTACCTGTGCATACTCTTTTATCTCGCGTATTACCATAATTATCCTCCTGCTAGACAGTTCATTGAATTGACATCTATATAGTGTCGTGTATAATAGAGTTTACCATTAATTCCCTCAATAACTACAAAGAGTGTCCCTTTCATCTGCATAAATATATTTAACGTGTAATCTATAATCATATTTTCATTCAGCTCAAACACAGCGACCAAACTCTGTTCATTGGCGGTTTGAAAAATAGCCACTGATTTTGCCTCTATAGCACTGTAAAAACGAATAGGAATTTGCATTTGATCAGGGACAATAAATTTATCTGCCTCAATAACAACCTCATTACTTTTGCTTAAAGTGGTAAATTTCTCTTTACCATAAAGTTTTAAAGCAGCATCATTTAAAGTTCGTGCTTCCCATGCCTCTTTAGCTGTTTCATGAAAATCCATGCCCAACAAAGAGCTACATGACAAGCCACTCCAAAGTAAAAAACTTCTTCTTTTCATCTTATTTCTCTACTTTCAATAACCAATAGTCCAAGCCTTTATGAAGTGCTGTTAAAAGACCAAATATAAGCATGGTACTGCCCATGCAATAAGGAGCTTGTTCCATAAAAGGTGCAGACATTTGAGATATTTCATAAACCACACTAAGCCAAAAACCAATGGCTAAAAATCCAAGTAATCGTTTTATCCATAAGACTATTTTTTCTTTTTTCATAACTGTATTTTAACAAAAATTAAATAATCTTCTCTTGCCCCAAGCGATAAAGTGCAAAATCATACTTAATGGGGTCAACTCTATCAAATTTTTTAAGTGTCTCTGTCAATTCAATAACTGCTTTCATGTCATAACTTTTACGCTTTAACAAGCCTAACTTTTGTGAGACTTTAAAGGTGTGGGTATCCAAAGGCATGAGTAAATCTTTTTTATCTATCTTCGTCCACAAACCAAGGTCAAGCTCATCAGAACGTACCATCCAACGTAAAAACATTAAGTAGCGTTTGTAGGTTCCTGCACTGTTTATTTTTTTAGGCACAGAGCCTACCAAAAACTTATAGCCCCTACTTTCTCGTGGATAGACGGCTTTAAGTGTTGCAATAAAATGCCATAGAGCATCTAAAATATTTTGCTCTTTTTTGTAGCCCTCATAGAAGATATTTTCAATGCTATCTATCTCTTTTAAACGTTTAAGTGCTATAAAAAGTGCCGATACATCTTGGGAATTTTGGAAACGGTAATAGTGCATAGAGAGTTCTTTTTGTATTAACTCATCAGAAGCGTCTAAGAGAGAAAAATCTAAACTCTCTAAAAATTTTATAATCGCTTTGACATTTCCATAGGCAAACAAAGCACAAATAAGTGCAATGCTTTCGTCATTGTGTCGTTTAGCAATGAGTAGTGGGTCAGGTTTTTCAGAAGAGATTTCTAAACCATTGTTTCTAAAATTGACCTCTTTATCAAGTCTTAACTTAAGATTTTTTAAGCTGATTCTTGCTCTCTTTCTCTTTCTCAAAAGCTTCAATCTCTTCATAAGTACCCATGAGCTTAACATTGAGTTCATCAAAAACTTCATTCGCTCTAACAGAAAGTTCTTTAGAATTTTCGCTCATTCCTTGAAATAGTTCTAATAGAACCTCTTTTGAACCTTCTAAAATATCTTTAAGCATCGCTTCTCCTCTAATTATTTAAGTGTAATATTGAACTGATTATACCAAATTTAGCTATAATCTCACAATTATTTTCAAGGATTTTCCATGGCACTTGTCGGTCTCTTTAACATTGCTAAAAATTATGACGTAAAACAGCTCCTCAAAGGAGTAGACTTTCAACTAAACGAAGGTGAACGCGTTGCCATTGTCGGACAAAATGGTTGTGGTAAATCAACACTGCTTAAAATCATCTCTGGTGAAGTAACAGCAGATGAGGGAACGCGTGTTTTAGACAAAAGCATCTTCATCGACTCCCTTGACCAAAACCCTACCTTTAGTGAGGGCTTAAATGTACGTGATGCCATCGAAAATGAACTCGCCGACCTTAGCAATGCCAAACAACGTTACGAAGAACTCTCGAACCTCATCGCTGAAGATTTTGAAAATAAAAAGCTTTTAGAGGAACACTCGAACATTAGCAACTATCTAGACCACCACAACGCATGGAACTTAGATGACAAGATAGAACGTGTTTTACAAGAGTTTAAGCTCAAAGAGTACGAATACCGTGATGTCAATACCCTCTCAGGTGGAGAACAACGCCGTGTCGCTTTAGCTTCACTCATCTTAAAAAAGCCCGATGTTTTACTACTAGATGAACCTACCAACCACCTTGACGTTTACATGGTGGAGTTCTTAGAGGAAATTTTACTCAAAGAGAAGTTCACCCTGCTCATCATCTCTCACGACAGACATTTTATTAACTCCATTGTTACACGCATTGTAGAGGTTGAGAACATGAACATCTACTCCTATGAGGGTGGCTATGACCAATATTTAGTTTTAAAAGAAGCACGAATGCAGAGCATGGCAAAAACCCACAACACATTGCTAAAGTTCCTCAAAAAAGAAGAGGAGTGGTTAAGCCGTGGGGTCAAAGCACGACTCACCCGAAACCAAGGACGAAAAGCAAGGGTGTTTGAGCTTAGAGAACAAGCCAAAAAAGACCCCACTCTCATCCGTAAAATGCAAGTTGATTTAGAGCGTGAGAAGAAAAGCTTTAACCGTGACGGCGAAAAAGGTGTTTCTAAAAAGAAGATGCTATTTGACATTGAGAATCTACACTACAAAATTGCAGGTAAAAATCTCATAGAGGCTTTTACGACCAGAATTTTACAAAAAGACCGAATTGCCATTGTGGGTCACAACGGTTCAGGTAAATCAACCCTACTCAAACTTCTTTTAGGACGCATAGAACCCAACAAAGGGAGCATTGAAAGAGGAGAGTTTAAGATTGGTTACTTTGACCAACATCGTGAAATGCTCAATGAAGAGAAAACCATTTTAGACACCTTTTGTCCAGATGGTGGTGACATTGTTGATGTGATGGGTAAAAACATGCACGTCTTTGCCTACATGAAGTCCTTTCTATTCCCAGAAGAGTACATGCAAAAAAAGCTTGGTCAATTAAGTGGAGGAGAGAAAAACCGTGTGGCATTAGCCCTGCTTTTTACCAAAAAAGTAGATTGTCTCATTCTCGATGAACCTACCAACGACTTAGACATTCAGACCATTAACATCTTAGAAGAGAAACTCCTTAACTTTCCAGGGGCATTGATTTTCGTGAGTCATGACCGTTATTTTATTGACAAAATTGCCAATAAGCTATTCATATTTAAAGGCGATGGCGTAGTAGAAGAGTCTTTTCAAGAGTATAGTGAGTATCTCTTGATTGAAAAAAATATCAATGAGCTGTATGAGATAGAAAAAGAGGTCAAAGCCGTAAGGGTCGACCTCACTGTCGACCCAAAACCTGAAAAAAAGAAAACCAAACTAAGCTACAAAGACCAAAGAGACCTAGAACGTTTGCCTGACCTCATTGAAGAGCTAGAAGCCAAGATAGATGAGCTTAACACCTGTCTCTATGACCCTGCTTGTTACGAAGAAAAAGGCTTGGTCAATGTGGCTGATGAACTTAAAAAAGTAGAAGCTGAATATGAAGAAATGAGTGAGCGTTATTTGGAAGTTTTGGAGATGGAAGAGGAGTTGGGGTAACTCCTAAGAGACTATCCCTACCCTTTTTGCTACACTTTAAAATCAAAAAAAAAGAGATAAAATGACCCTATTCATCGACGGTGACGCATTTCCGAACTTACTTAAACCCATTGCTCTCAAAGCCATTGAACGCTTACAACTCAAAACCTATGTTATTGCGAACAAACGCGTTAGCATTGGAAATTCTAAATATATTGAATACCTTATTGTCGATGCAGGAGCAGATGAAGCTGACCATAAAATAGTTGAAATGATTGAGGTTGGTGACTTGGTTATCACCGCTGATATTCCTTTGGCAGACCGAATTATTAGCAAAGAGGCTCATGCCATTGACCATAGAGGTGAGCTTTACAGCGTTGAGAATGTCAAACAGTACTTAACTATGAGAAACTTTATGCAAGAGATGCGAGATGCAGGAGAGATGACAGGTGGACCAAAAGCCTTTGGCGAAAAAGATGCCCGTCAATTTGCCAATCAGTTTAATGCATTTTTACAAAAACAGTAGCTCCCCTAAAAAAGGAAAGACTACACACTCTCTCCATGTAAATAGTATATAATACACTCTTCAAAACAACTAAAGGAAAAAATATGAAAAAAATAACAACCCTACTTGTTGCACTCTTTGCGACACTAACGCTAGTAAATGCCGAAGAACTTTCAGGGCAAAAAGTATTTGACAGCAAATGTGTGGCATGTCACAGTGAACAGATGCCAAAGAGCATGAAAGATATGAAAGCCCCACCAATGGCGAAGATTTCAGCGAAAGTTAAACATGCTTTTGATGACAACAAAAGTAAAGTGATTGCTTTTATTGCTGACTACATTGAAAACCCTAGCCAAGAGAAAGTTAAATGTATGGCAATGGCTGTTAAAAAGTTTGGTCTCATGCCTCCAATTGGTAAAGGTATGAGCAAAGAAGAACGTGAAGTTGTGGCTACATGGGTCTTTGACAACTTTGAGCAAAAATGGGAAACAAAAGATTGTAAGTCTGGAGACTGCAAAGGTAAAATGAAAGTCGATAGACCAGGTAAATGTGGTGTAGAAAAATGTGGTAAAGGAAAATGTACATCAGAAAAACCTCATCCTGAGAAACCAGGCATGAAATGTGGTGAGGGAAAATGTGGTAAAGGTAAATGTTCATCTGAAAAACCTGATATGAAGTGTGGTCACGGAAAATGTGGCGGTAAATAACTTTCACTTCTTTCTACCCAAACTCTCTTCTTTTCTGAAGAGAGCCTCCAAAATCCCCAATTTATCAAACACATTGTATAATTTCAAAAAATATAGGAGCTATTAATGATAAACGCACTTCGTGGAATGAAAGACTTAACTTTTGAGGAGAGTGAACGTTTTGTGCATATTGTTAAAACTGCCATTGAAATTTCTAAAAAATACGGCTACAACTACATTGAAACCCCTATCTTAGAAGAGACCAAACTTTTTAAACGTTCGGTGGGTGAGAGTTCTGACATTGTGGGCAAAGAGATGTATCAGTTTATGGACAAAGGCGACCATGATGTCTGTATGCGTCCAGAAGGGACAGCTGGAGTGGTACGCTCTTTTGTTCAAGCCAAACTTGACCGTCGTCAAAATGAGCAGTTTAAATTTTACT
>JALSHP010000011.1 GCA_026982175.1 Campylobacteraceae bacterium | reverse complement strand
TTTGCATCGCTTGTCACACTACCCCTCTTACGATTTCCCAAAACAACGCTTCTCTTATCTTTACTCATCTTGGTAGCTTCAGCGACCAAAAGCATCGACATGAATAGCCTCTTTCAACTACTTCAAACCCCACTACATCTTCCGAGATATACCGAAGATTTAGTTCCCTTTGTCCCATGGGTGGCCGTTGTTCTCTTAGGAATGAGCCTTGTACAGCAAAACTACCACCAAGACCTTTTCAACAGCAAAGCTTTTACCCAAAACTCACCTTTGCATAAGATATTAAAAAAGATGGGACAACACTCCTTGCTTATCTACCTTATTCATCAAGCAGTATTCTTTGGGCTATTTGAACTCTACTTTATACTTTTTTCAAAATAATCGACTGACGCACCGAATAATACTCCTCACGCTTTAGCCAATCTAACGATTCAAGGGCTTTGGCACCCCCCTCCCAAGCCTCATTCTCTTTTAAGGCTTCTGCTTTTTGAGTGTTTTCATCAAAATTAACATAAAAAAGATTGAACCAATGGTACTCTTCTCCTAAAGCTTCAGCACTAATGGCATCATACATCACCTCCAAATAATCCTCTGGAATGGCAAAACTCTCTTTAGGATTAATCACCCCATAGCCCCCAAGAAATGCCACATACTCTTCACCCTCTATCTCCCATCTATCCATAGAGATTCCCTCAGCATCATAGCCCCAAAAAGCTGCCAAATAGAGTGGTAATCCATTTTTAATAAAATTCTCCAAAGCCGATTCAAATTTCTTCTGCCCAAACCCTGCAAAACTCTCCACAATGCTTGTTGATTCATTGACAAAAATCTCAACAGTCAACTGCCCCACCGTTTCAGTCGCTTCAGGATACCAAAAAGCTTTAACAGCAGGATAGGTCTGTGTAGGTAGCACCCACCCCTCTTCCACAATGGGGTCAAAAGCATGGGCTTTAAAGATTGCTTCTACTATTTTTTCCAATTTTTTTTCATCTATATCTGACATTATCATCCTACTCATTTGTTATTTTATAATTGTATCAAGAAGAGTTTTAAACAAAATTAGATAGATAGATTAAGCAAATATTTTATTTTGTTACAAAAACAGATAATATTTGAAAGGAATGCCGTCTAATCACAGTTATGCCACTTTTTTCTTTTATAATAGAAAAAATAAAATATAACATAGAGAGAATAATATGACAAAAGCACTAGATAAAAATTACTATACAGAAGAAAAACTAAGCAAAGAAGATTTACTTTTTTTCAAAAAAGCCCTAGAAGATAAAAAAGAGAAAATTGAAAAAAATATTACATTAAATCTTAACAATGTTCAAAATGAAGATAAGTGTCATCTTAAAGATGAAGCTGACCAAGCAAATAATCTTATTGACAGTCACACTACCAACTCAATTCTTAAAGAGCAAACTAAAAGTCTCAATCAAGTCAATCGTTGCCTAAACAAAATTGAGTTTGGTCGCTATGGCATCTGTAATATGTGTGAAGAGGTGATTGATATTGAACGATTAAAAGTTAAAATATTTGCAGAACACTGTATCTCATGTCGGGAGATTATGGAAAACCAATAATCCCCTTCACTACCTTATGTATAAACTCTTTTTAAATTGAGTTTATACATAAAACAAAGTATAATCCCACTCATGCAAAACCTCCCCATAACCCAAGTCATACCAGAAATAAAAGAGAAACTAAGAGCATCTTCAAACGTAGTATTACAAGCCCCACCAGGAGCAGGTAAAACCACTGCCCTACCTTTAGCCCTCCTCAATGAACCATGGTTACAAAATAAACGAATTATCATGCTAGAACCCAGACGTTTGGCCGTGCGTTCTTCTGCTTACCGTATGGCTGAACTTTTGGGCGAAAAAGTGGGTCAAACCATTGGCTATCAGATTAAGATGGAATCTGTACAGAGTAGTGCTACCAAAATTCTCATTGTCACCGAAGGAATTTTAACGCGAAAGCTTCAAGCTGACCCAAGTTTAGAAAACATTGCCTTGATTATTTTTGATGAATTTCATGAACGCTCACTACACGCTGACCTCTCTTTAGCCCTAGCTTTAGAATCTCAAAGCATCTTACGAGAAGATTTAAAAATCCTCATTATGTCAGCAACACTCAACACCCAAGCCATCGCTAAACTTTTAAATAATGCCCCCATCATCCAAAGCCAAGGGCGTTGTTTTCCTGTGGAGTCCATCTATTTAGACCCCACAATCCCATTACCATCTAAAAAAGAGTTGCCTTTTTTAGTTCACCGAAAGCTCCTACACATTCTCAAACATGAAGAGGGAAACATCTTGGTCTTCTTAGCAGGAGTCAGAGAGATTAAAAAAGTAGAACAACTCTTAAAATCCTCTGTTAGCCAGGAGACCTATATCTCCACCCTCTACGGAAATCTAAGCAAAGAAGCCCAAGACAGAGCCATCAAAGCCCCACCCAAAGGCAGACGTAAAATCGTTCTTGCCACGAACATCGCCCAAACCTCTTTGACCATTGAGGGCATTAAAATAGTGGTCGATTCTGGACTTCACAATGTCTCGGTATTTAACCCTTTTTCAGGCATGAACAAGCTAGAGAGTCAATTCATCTCCCAAGATTCAGCTACCCAAAGAGCAGGACGTGCTGGGCGTTTGAGTGCAGGAAAAGCCTATCATCTTTGGCATAAATCTAAAATTTTGTTAAAACATGACACACCTGAAATACTCTCTGCTGATTTAAGCCAACTTCTCTTAGAGTTAGCCCTTTGGGGCAACGAAAGCATGGATAAACTCTCATGGATGGACTTACCTCCAAGCACCTCCATTGCTCATGCCAAAAAGCTTTTGACACAACTTGGAGCATTGGACAAACAAAAACACATCACGCCTCATGGAAAAGCCATGAGTGCTTACCCCATGCATCCACGCCTAGCCCACATGATGTTAAAAGCCAAAGCCTTAAATCTCTCCTATGAAGCCTCTCTTTTAGCCGTACTCATTGCTGAAAAGGACATCTATAAAAACACTTTTTCTAAAAACACTTTTTCTAAAAATTCTTTCTCTTCAGATTTAAAAGAGCGTGTTCAAGTCTTACATGACGTGCGTGTTAAAAATCCTATAAGTAGCCAATATCTTAACATTGCCCAATGCCACACTTTACTCAAAAATGCCAAACGCATCGAAAAGGTGCAAAAAGAGGAACTCAACACCGAACTACTTGGTGTTCTTCTAGCCTTTGCCTACCCCGATAGAATCGCCTTACAACGCCACAGTAAAAAAGGAACATACCTCTTAAGCAATGGAAAAGGGGCATCACTTCACCCTGAAGATGAACTCTTTAACGCAAGGTTTTTAGTCGTATCTGACGTAGCAGGAGACAATACCAATGCCAAAATCTACAAAGCCATTGAGCTAAATAGGGGCAACATAGAAGAGTATTTAACCGATCAGATTAGTACCAAAGAAGTAGTCGAATGGAATGAAGAGCATCAACGCGTTGATGTTTGTGAAGTGCAATCATTGGGGGCAATTGTGCTAAAAGAGCGACAACTCAATAACGCTTCAAACGAAGAGATAGCCGATGTTCTCATTGCAGAGCTTGAAGCCTTAGGCTTAGAGGCTCTAAATTGGAGCAGTGAAGCCAAAAATCTAAAAGATAGAGTCAACTTTTTAACCCATCACAACATAGACTTTCCCAACTTTTCAGATGCATGGCTTTTAGAGAATATGGATGAGTGGTTAGCACCCTATCTTCTAGGCATCAACACCCTAAAAGGGTGTCAAAACCTCAAGCTCTACAACATCTTAATGGGACTTCTAAGCTTTGAGCAAACACAAATGCTCGACAAATTAGCCCCCACAAAAGTAAAAGTGGCTTCAGGCTCTAACATTAGTATTGACTACTCCAACAAAGAGCAACCCATCTTAGCTGTTAAACTCCAAGAGGTCTTAGGCACAAAAAACATCCCAACCCTACTAAATGGCAAAGTAAAAGTGATGATTCACCTGCTCTCCCCTGCCTCACGCCCCATACAGATAACACAAGATTTAGAAAGTTTTTGGAACAATGCCTATGAAGATGTGAGAAAAGAGATGCGAGGAAAGTACAAACGCCACTACTGGCCAGAGAACCCCTTGGAGGCTGTGGCAACGAAGAGAACGAAGAAATTTATGTAAAAAAGAAAAATAAACATAAAATTAAATAATTTTAAACATAATTTAATATAAAAGAGTCTATAATTATTTTGAGAGAAAAAAACCTCCTTAAATGTTTAATTCTCTTTCATATTTCTTTAACTTCTCAAATGATAATTCTCCTTTTCTTTGTTTTAATTCTTATCATTTCGGAAGTATTTATTCTTTCACAACCTTCTCCCCAACTTTTATCCAACCATTTTCAATGCCACCTTTAAGCTCATAGATATTTTCAAATCCCATCTGCTTTAGCCCCTCACCCAATGCCTCTGTACGTGAAGCATGTGCACAGTAGATGATGAATGGTGAAGATTTGTCTTTAAGTAACAATCCCAATTCAAAAAACCAATCGGCTAACAGAGGTTGTCCTTTTTCTGAAAAAAAAGTTATCTTTTTCGCTCCTTCAATAATCCCAGTCTCTTTCCACTCACCCTCTGTTCTAATGTCAATCACAGGTACACCCTCTTTTTGAAGCTTTTTAAACTCTTTGACATCAATGGTTTTAAACTCTGCGAAGAGACTCATGCCCAATAGTAATGTTGCTAAAATAATTTTTTTCATCTTTTTCCTTGTCTTGTTAAATGTTTTTCACTTGAATAGTAGCTAAACTAATTTATTTTTTCAAGCCTTACACCTAACGAATCACAAACATCTTCTTAACCACCCACCAAATGCTATTAGCAACATAGCCCACAGGTCCATAAATAGTTTTTTCTTTTAAATTTACATCTAAAGGCGACATAGAAACCGAACTTTGCATACTTTTCATTTGACTCTCTATCATGTCTATTTCAGTCTGAACACGATTTACTTCGCGTTCTATTCTTAAAATTTCTTCAATATTGTTGGTTCTAGTAAGTAAAGTTTTCATCTTGTCTCTAAAAATTTTTAGGTTTTTGAGTCGCTCTTGAATGTTAATGAACTGTTTTGTAATGTCACGTTTATTTACCGAAAGGTAGGTCTTGTCACCAAGTTTCTCAATGGCTTTTAACATTGGCATAAGCTTGTCAGGAGGAACTTGCAGACTTGCATGGTATGTACCATCTTCGCTAAGTCTATCATTTTCAATGTGGGCAGAAAATTGTTGAATTAATGCTTCTAGTTTGCTTTTAGCTTCTTCTATCTCATCGACATCCATGTTAATGTTTGCTCTCATTGCAATCATGCGTTGTGGCATAGTGGATTGAGGATTGATAGGTACATCAGCTATTCTTGCTTCAGAGTAAGCATCTGGCATGGCTTGTGCCATATTATGCATTGTTGGACTTGGAGATTTTGAATTACAAGCAGAGAGCAGAACAATGGTTAATAAAAGTAGCAAGTGTTTTTTTATTTTGTTTATTTGTTTCATAAGAAATATCCTTTTTGTTATGGTAGCGTTAATTGGTGGAGGAAATGAAGAAAATTACTTTTTACATTTGATACCCACAATCCAAACAGCTCTGAAAATGTCTAGTCCCATGAGAGGCATTTGTTCCTATCATAGATGTTATTGCTAAGTAGTAGATAAGAATTTGCAACAAAGACAATGAGTGTTGGACTGGAGGGCTTGAGGGTAAGTTTAAACTTGTAAATGAAAAGCCTAATTAAAATTATTGGTACAGGGACTGTAATAATTTTTTTCTAACTACTCCTCAAAAATTCCAAACTCTTGTCTTAAAACTATATTTCCATAATTATCTTTTTTCTCAATTAAGTTACCATATTTATCATACTTGTAAGTTATAAAATCTGTCAAATGTACTCCTCTAGCCATCGTTTTCAGATAAGTCTCTTCTTTAATTTTTTCTCCTAATACATTATAAATATATTTAACAACTCTAGCATAACTAGGGTCTTTCATCTCTATAAGTTGCCCTTTTTCATTATATTTGTACTCTTTATTCGTAAATTCACCATTTACACTTAATGTCTTACCGTCACTATCTAAATATTTAAACTTTTTACTAATAAGTCGTCCATGCTCATCATAATCATTTAAAACTACAACAGCCAAACACATATTACCATTTCTAAAAGATGTTACTCTAACTAAATCATTTTTTTCATTATACTCATAAGTTTGTCCCCTTGAAAATCCATTTTTTTCAAACTCCTTACTTATAAGTCTATTTTGTTCATCATACTCTCTATGAGATTCGCTTATTTCAGTTAAAATATCTTGATAGGTCTCGGTTATTACATCTGTCGGATTTCCATTCTCATCGTAAGTCAAAAAACTTTTACTTTCAGCTTTTCCATCTCTATTTCTATCACTGGTAACAGCCGTCACTCTTCCTTGACTATCAAACGTATATTTTTGCCATGAAAATCTACCTTGTTTAGATTTCAAACAAAATTTAAGAGCTTCTTGAGTCTCATTCTTCTCTTTAAATACTTTAGTAACTTTTACTATTTTTTTTGTTACATTATGCTCTACAGTTTTACTTGTTTTTACTATTTTTTCTACCATAGGTTTACTCAAAAGCACTTTTTTATCTTCTGTATTTGAGGGATAAAAGTAAAAAATCACACCCATCAAAATAATCATTATTGTAATTATTATTTTAAACATTTTTTCTCCTCTTTTGAACTACACTTTTGTCCTGAATTACTTGTATTGTTTTGTTCACATATTTCCTTATTTATAAATAATTGTTATATATTAAGATTAGTCATTATATAATGTTTGAGATTAAACAAGAGGTTAGCA
>JALSHP010000010.1 GCA_026982175.1 Campylobacteraceae bacterium | reverse complement strand
TTTTGACCTCAATGTAGTTGGAGATAATATCAACAATGTCTATGTTATTTTTGAGTTGTTCAATTGATGCGTTATCTATCATGCTCGTATTATATCCAATATGTTACTATAATAAGAAAAAACAAACACCTAATGGAAGGCAATTTTTGGACACTATTTTACCCGCCTATGATGACCCATTATTTTCTATCTTAATCATCATTGTTTTGGTATTGATTGTCTCAATTAGTTCCCTTATTTTGGGTAACTATAACGAGAAAAACAAAAGAAATTCATTACAAAAGTTCTTAGGTGGCTTTAAAAAAGACAAAACCCTACTCAAAATTGAAGAACTCCCCTTTGAAGAGGCATTTATTAAGCCACTCACCCTTTTAAGCATTGCCTTTAAAAATCAAGGTGAATACCAAAAATCAATTAACCTAAACCTCTACCTCATAGAAAATATTTCTAATTTTTATAAAAAAGAGCCACTCCTAGAAGAGCTAGGGGAAACCTACCTAAAAGCTGGATTTTTAAAACGTGCCAAACTAATCTTTTTAGAAATTTTACAAAAACACCCACGCAACAAAAAAGCCTTAAGATACTTGGGCATTGTTCTTGAACTCCTTCATGAATTTGACCAAGCACTAGCGACCCTACAACCCTTAGCAATACTCGAAGAAGATACAAAAAGTTTAGAAGCACATTTTAAACTCTCAGCACTCTTAGACAACAAGAAACTCTCCAAATCAGAAAAAGTAGCCAAGTTACAAGCCTTCCTATCAGAACAAGATTACCCTTATCGACGCATCATTAAAGCCCTCTTCTCTTTAGATTTAGAAGTTGCATGGCAGAGCATTGAAACAGACAAAATAGCCTCAATCCTTGATATTTTATGGTTTTTACCTGCTTCAAAACTAAACTTAGAAATCATCTCAAAGAGTCAAATACTATCAAGCATCTACCTAGCCAAAGGCTACATAGAGCCAAACGATTTAGCATTTAAAAGTAATATTTTTACCATAGACACCATAGTATCAGCCAAACAAAGTGGTAGTGAACAGGTTGATTTATGCTTTAGCTATGGTTGCAATAAATGTAAACACCATTTCCCCATTGGCTTTGAACGCTGTCCTAACTGTTATGCCATTGATTCCATTCAAGTTAAAGAGAGCCTTGTCGAAAAGCGTCTCACTAAAGGGTACTCTTTACTTTAACACTTCTCTTCACTCACCCTCATTAAACCTCAATTTTGCTATGATGTTAAACATCAAAAAAACTAAAACCTAATAAGGAATAAAACATAATGAAACACATTAAAGCACTCGAAAAGGCTTTAAACTACCAATTTAAAAGAGATGACCTCATCACCGAAGCACTTACGCATAAAAGTTATAAAAAGCCTTATAACAATGAGCGATTAGAGTTCTTAGGTGATGCTGTACTTGACTTAATTGTAGGCGAATACCTTTTTAGCAAATTTCCCAAAGAAGATGAGGGTGTACTCTCTAAAATCCGTGCCTCATTGGTCAATGAAAAAGGCTTTACAAAACTGGCTCAAAACCTTAACCTTGGGAACTTTCTACTCATCTCCATGGCAGAAGAAAATAACGAAGGACGCACCAAACCCTCTTTGCTCTCCAACGCTTTTGAAGCAGTGATTGGAGCAATTTATTTGGAATCTGGCTTAGAAGTTACGGCAACCATTGCCATTAGACTTATTGAAGAGGCGTATGAGACCATTGATTTAAACTCTCTCTCAAAAGATTTCAAAACAGCCCTACAAGAGCTTACCCAAGCTGACTTTGGCGAAACACCCAACTATAAACTCGTCCGTTCTTTTGGACCTGACCACAAAAAAGAGTTTGAGATTGCTGTTGAGTTACAAAACAGAATTATTGCATCTGCTTTAGGTAAATCTAAAAAAGAGGCACAACAAAAAGCAGCACAGATTGCACTTAAAGTACTTAAAGAGGGAATTTAATGTCAAACACATTTGGAAAAGCATTTACCATGACCACCTTTGGGGAGTCTCATGGAAAAGCCTTAGGGTGCATTGTCGATGGTGTTCCAGCAGGTCTTTCCATAGATGAAGCGTTTATTCAGTCTGAACTTGACAGACGAAAACCAGGCAAAAGCAAACTCGAAACTGCACGAAAAGAAGACGACAAAGTAGAAATTCTCTCAGGAACATTTGAGGGACTTAGCACAGGTACACCCATTATGATGGTAATTTTTAATGGCAACCAAAAAAGCCGTGACTATGACAACATTAAAGACCTCTTCCGTCCAGGTCATGCCGATTTTACCTACTTTCACAAATATGGACTGCGTGACTACCGTGGAGGTGGACGAAGTTCAGCACGAGAAACAGCTGCCCGTGTAGCAGGAGGAGCAATTGCTAAACTGATGCTTAAAACATTAGGCATTGAGATTCTCTCTGGACTTTGCGAAGTCGATGGCATTCAAGCCAAAAGCTATGATTTTGAACATGCAAAATCTTCCCTGCTTTACGCCTTAGATGCAAAAGTTGAAGAGGCTCAACAAGAGGCAATTTTATCGGCTAAAAACAAACACGACTCCGTAGGTGGCGTGGTGCTAACGGTGGCTACTGGTGTGCCTATTGGCTTGGGTGAACCACTCTACTACAAACTCGATGCCATTTTAGCTGAAGCGATGATGGGCATTAACGCAGCCAAAGCCGTGGAGATTGGTGATGGCATTGCCTCTACTTCACTCAAAGGGAGTCAAAACAACGATGGCATTACCCCAACAGGATTTACCTCAAATCACGCAGGAGGAATGCTTGGTGGCATCTCCAATGGCGATGACATTGTGGTTAAAACCCACTTTAAGCCCACCCCTTCTATTTTTCAAGAACAAGACACCGTAAACACAGCCAATGAAGCGATGAAATTTGAGCTTAAAGGTCGCCATGACCCTTGTGTTGCCATAAGAGGTTCAGTCGTCACCGAAGCGATGATGGCACTTGTTTTAGCCGATATGACCTTGCTTAACATGGGAAAAAAGATGGAGCATCTTCAAGCGATTTATAAGAACTAAACTTTAAACCTCTATCTTCTTCCACTCTCCTTTGTCAAAAGCTCTCCACAAAAAAAGAGCCTTGACAAAGGTATCTGAAATCATCGCAATGTAAACCCACATGATGTCATGAAAAATCCACGACAACACAAACGCAGGAATAATCCGAACCAACCATAAAGAGCTTAAGTTAATGCGTAAAGTACGTTTAGAATCCCCTGCTCCTCTTAATGCACCAGAGAGTACAAAGTTAAAGGCTAAAGGGATTTGAGAAAGCCCCACAATTTGTAAGTAAAGACTTGCTTGTTCAATGGTTTTAGCATCATTGGTGAAATATGCCACAATATATTCAGGCATAAATATCATAAAAAATGATAGAAAAAACATCAAGCCAATGGCATACTTTAGCACCAACAAAACATCTTCACGTGCTTGTTCAGGCTTTTTGGCACCAAGCCCCTGCCCCATGAGTGCCATAGCCGCAATGGTAAAGCCAATGCCTGGCATAAATGCCAAGCCCTCAATGCGTAAACCAATCTGATACCCAGCCAAGGCTTCGGTGCTATAATTGGCAATGATGTAGGTAAACAACATAAAAGAGGTCACCGTGAGGGTTCGTTCATAGGTCGCAGGAAGTCCAACTTTTAAGGCTCTGTCTAACAAAGATTTTGAAAAGTACCACCGAGGTGTAAAAGGTGTTTTTCTCTTTACATAGAGCCAAACATAAACACCCAACTCCAACACATTGACAATCACCGTTGCCACAGCAGCCCCTGAAACACCCATCGCAGGAAAACCAAAGTTTCCAAAAATAAGCATATAGTTCAACGAAACATTTAAAACAATAGAAGCGATTTTGACATACATTGGGGTCGTGGTGTCACCCGTGGCATTGAGTGCTGTTACAAAGACATATTTGAGCAAAATAAAAGGAATCATAAGCGTTAAAATAGAGACATAAGCAGTCCCCAAATCTTGAACTTCTGAAGCGACCCCCATCCAACCATAAAATCCCCTTGACCCAAAGTACCAAAAGAGTGTCATAGGAACAGAAAGCAAAAAAGCAAAGCGTAAAAGTGTTGCCAAAGCTAAAGAGCCTTGATTCATGCGTTTTGCCCCATAGAACCTAGAGATTAACGCATTTGTTCCTACTTGAAGCACCGTTAAAACTGAAAAAACAAACATTAATGCTTGAAGCCCAAGCCCCACAGAAGCCACAGCTACAGCAGAGATAGTCCCTACCATAATGAGGTCGGTAATCACTTGAAGCATATCAAGCAAAGAATTAAACGCAGCAGGAAGCGAGATTGAAAGAATTTTTTTATGTTTGGCTTTGTTTATGGAGAGCATATTTCTCTTTTATATAAATTTATAGTAGACGAAAGTATAGCAGGATTAAAATAGTCCTTTAGAGAGCATGAACCTTATTCACCCTATCTCATCCACCCCCAGAGAAGTAATCTTAATAGAATCAGAAATGATGATGTTTGAAAAAATAAATTATATACATCAAAATCCACTCAAGCCAAATAGATAAAGATTCTCTTTTTGAAAATATTTATGATATAATCAATCCTATGACTAAAAATGAAATTTTAATAGCCAAAAATAAAAAAGTTCTTTTTCTTCCTCATGCACTCAAACAAATGTCTCGCTTAGATAGAATGATAAGTGTTGAAGATGTTCAAGAAGTTATTGAACTTGGTGAAATTATTGAAGATTATCCTCACGATGAAAGAGGAGAAAGCTGTTTGATTGCTTATGTAAATGAACGTCCTATTCATATTGTATGTTCACCTAAAGATGATTATTTAGCGATTATTACAGCTTATTTACCTGACCCTAAATTATGGTCAAATAATTTTAAAGAGAGGAGATAATACAATGGAATGTTTATATTGTAAAGGAACAATGGTTCAGTCAACAGCACCTTTTAGTGTTGATAGAAAAGCTTATCATATTACTTGGGCTGAAGTATCTGCTTGGGTATGTACGCAATGCGGAGAACCCTTATTTGAAGAAAAAGAAGTTAAGCATATTCAAAATGCTTTAAAAAAAATTGATGAAGAGACAGAGCTTCTTGCTCTTCAAAATGCTTCTTAGTTGTAAAGAAATAATCTAAGAAGAGGCTGAACATTGGCGATATTCTTCTGCTAAAGAATTAAACGCAGCAGGAAGCGAGATTGAAAGAATTTTTTTATGTTTGGCTTTGTTTATGGAGAGCATATTTCTCTTTTATATAAATTTATAGTAGACGAAAGTATAGCAGGATTAAAATAGTCCCTCAAAGCATAATTTTTGTACACTAAGAAAACAATCCCCCACAAAGAGTATGTATGTCAGCCACCCTACTTCAAAATGCTTCACAAAACCTAAGCGATGTACTTCGTGATGTCTTTTTACATGATGACAACCAAACAGCTTTGGTTATTTACGATTTAGATTCTCCTTTGTCTGTACTGCTTACAAATGCCTACAAAGAAGCTTTGCCTAAAGGGGTGTTTATCAATTTTAATGACACAGCAACTGAAAAGATTATGCGAGAGATTGAGGTTTTAAAAGCTGGTGATTTTGTGGCATTGGTACAGTCTAAAAGTTTTCGTTTGTCGGCATTTCGTATTCGGATTGAACTCTTTAAGAAAAAAATCAAAGTTGCTGAACACCCTCATTTGGGAAGAATGCCTAAAGAAAATGAAGTAACAAACTATGTGAATGCTTTGGCTTATGAGAAAGATTATTATCATCATACAGGACACACACTAAAGCACATTTTAGCCAATGCACAAGGGGCTGTGGTACATAGTGGTGATGAACAACTTATCTATCGTGGAGGGTTTGAGTCACCTAAAATTAACATTGGTGACTACCGTGAGATGAACAATATCGGAGGACAATTCCCCATTGGTGAGGTCTTTACCGAGTCCAAAGAGCTTACTTCTTTAAATGGGCGAACCAACATCATCGCCTTTGGTGACACCAACTACAACGTAAACATTCCAGAACAAGCCATTACCATTGTTATTGAAAAAGGAAAACTTGTTAGCACAGAAAATTCAACAGCCGAATTTGAAGCCGTTTTAGAGATGATAAAAGCAGAAGAAGAGCTTGTGTGGGTACGAGAATTGGGCTTAGGTCTCAACCGTGCTTTTAGCAAAAACAACACCGTAAGCGACATGGGAACATTTGAGCGAATGTGTGGGCTTCATCTCTCTTTAGGGGCAAAACATGGCATCTATGCCAAAGAGGGAATGAAAAGAAATTCAGGTAAATTTCACATTGATGTTATGATAGATACTAGCACTTTAGAAATAGACAAACAAGTGGTTTTTGATGGGCAAAAATGGCTGGTTTAGAAACACAATCTAAAGAACTTTTAGCCCTCTACAAACCAAAAGGATATGTGGTCACACGTTCAGATGAGCGTGGGCGAAAAACAGTTTATGACCTCTTGCCAGATTGGGTTTTTAACGATGGTTGGATGCCCATTGGACGGCTTGATTTGGACTCAAAAGGGCTTTTGCTCTTTACGCAAAATGGTCAAATAGGCAATGCCTTAACCAAACCTGCTAACTGCATTAAAACCTACGAGATTTGGGTAAGAGGGCATGTCACACAAACCCATATTGACCTAGCAAAACAAGGGGTAAAAAACAAAGAAGATATTCTCAAAGCCCTAGAAGTAGAGAAAATCAGCAAAGGTGGAGCAAAAACCAAACTAAGAATCAAGATTGACGAAGGGAAAAATCGACACATCCGTCGGCTTTTTGGAACGCTTAGTGACCCTAAGTTTGGCACACCTTTAAAAGTTTTAGATTTAAAACGCGTAAGCATCGGTAGCTTTGAGCTTAACCTTGAACTAGGAAAATGG
>JALSHP010000009.1 GCA_026982175.1 Campylobacteraceae bacterium | reverse complement strand
AAGATGTTTATAGCCCAAATTTAGAGATTAACCAAAAGGTTAAATTTGCTCAAAACATAGGAACAATAAACTAAATGGCTACTCCAAATAAATTTCTTAAAAAACTGATTATCTTTGATATGGATGGTACCTTGGTTGACAGCTCCATTACCATTGTGAATGCTATTAACTATGTGCGTTCTAAACTCAACTTAGAAGAGATGCCAAGAGAGTTGATTTTAGCCAAAGTCAATGACCCTGACTTAAACCCTGCACGTTTTTTCTATGAAGCAGAAAACTTTTCATCTGAACATGAAGCATGGTTTTCTGAGTACTATACCAATCACCATGAAAAAGAGTTAGAACTCTATGATGGCATAGATAATTTACTCAAAGAGCTTAAAGAAAAAGGCTACAAACTTGCCATTGCCACCAATGCTTATAGAGATTCAACCTTACAATCATTGGGCTATCTCAATGTAGTTGACTACTTTGATAGTATCGCTTGTTATGATGATGTGGGAAGAGGTAAACCTGCTCCTGATATGCTAGAGAAAAATTTAGAAGATTTAAAACTAACAGCTAAAGAAGCTCTCTTTATTGGAGACAGTGAGCGAGACCTTTTAGCTGCTCAAACTCTAAAGATGGACTACCTCATGGTCAATTGGGGCTTTTCTGATTATGATGATGCCATTCATAGTGTTGATGCACTTAAAGAAAAGATTATGGAGTTTTAAGAATGAAACTGTTTAAACAAAAGATTTCAAAAGCAACACTAACAGATTGCATCTCGGTCGCATTCATTGGCGTTGGATTATCTGCACCTCAACCCATTGCAAGTCCCGTACTCTTTACAGGACTTTTTGCATTTTCAGGAGCAATCACCAATCAAGTCGCCATCTATATGCTTTTTAACAAAGTCCCCTTACTTTACGGTTCTGGTGTCATAGAGGAAAATTTTGAGAAGTTTAAAGCGTCTATTAAAGAGATGATGATGAAACAGTTCTTTAATAAAGAGCAACTCACAGCATTCTTGCAAAATGAAGAGAAAAATATCAATCTTGCACCTTTGGTTGAGAGTGCTGACTTCTCCCCTGCTTTTAATGCTCTAAAACAGAGTGTCATGGAATCAAAACTAGGTGATATGTTAAATCTATTTGGTGGAGAGAAAGCGTTAGATGGACTAAGAGAACCCTTTGCTAAGAAATTAAAATCTGCTGTGGTAGGCATTGTTACTTCAGAGACCTTTAAAAAACAGATAGATAGCCACCTCTCTAGTGAGTCCATGAGTGATGATATTTTAAAAACTGTTGAAGAACTGATTAGCAAACGGCTCAATGAGTTAAGCCCTCAAATGGTCAATGAGTTGGTTCACGAACTCATCCACACCCATTTAGGGTGGCTCGTTGTTTGGGGTGGTGTTTTTGGTGGGCTTATTGGGCTTGGCTCTTCTTTTTTACTATAAACGTATTAACTTTAAAGGGTTGATATGTTTGTTGTTTTTTGTCACTTCAAACATAAGACTCTTATTCACTTTACCAATAATAGTAGCACGTGAAACTTGTTTTCCCACATGAATACCTGGGGCTAAACGCGAAAGTTTTGCATAGATGGTATGTATCTTATTGGCATGTTCAATAATGACAACTTTTCCCAACATTCCACCAGAATTTTCAGCAAAAACTACTTTACCTGCTAGAACAGAGCGTACCTTTGAACTACTATGTGGGGCTTTAAGGGTAATGGATTTATTAAAAATTTTAAATTTGTATATAGGGTCAACATAGGTACCAAACCGTTTAATGAGTCTTGCTCCTCTTAAAGGAGAGATAGTTTTTCCCCCTCCATATGAACCGATTTGAGCATTAGAAGTAGTGGCATTATTTTTAGTATTATTTGTTACTTTAGCCTTACTCTTTTTTGCTTGGGCTAATGCTGTTTCTCGCTCTTTTTTCTGTTTTGCCTTTTTAATTTTTTCTTTTTTCTTAGTACGCTTAATGATATTTAATTTTGCCAATTTTCGCTCTAAACTCTTACGACTCGCTTTAATCTTATTGAATCGTTTTTTATAAATCTCCTTATCTCGTGCTAAGTTTTTCACCAAAACATCTTGCTTTTTCTTCTTTGTTTCATACTCATGACGTTCATGCTCATAGTTGGCAATAATCTGCTTAATATGCTCTCTTTTAACTTTTAACTGCTCAACATTCTGTTTTAAACGAACAATCTCTTTTTTTAAGCCTTTCATCTCCTCTTTATTTTTCTGTTCATAAATTTTATATGCTTCTCTCATCATCACCGAATCGGGTGTTGGCTTTTTAATCTCTTCCAATGCCAAAGACAAAGAGAAGTTTTTAGCTACCAAATCTAAAAACTTTTTCTCTTTTTGGGCAACAACACGCTGGGTTTTTGTTAGATTATCACTATATTTCTTATCTTCTACTAAAAGATTTTTAGCTTTACTCTCATTTGTTTTAATTTTTGTTGCCAAAGTAGTAAGACGCACAGTTAATGCTTTCTGCTCTTTTTTAGCCGTAACTATTTTTTTAGCCACAGAGGAGAGTTCTTTGTCCATTTTTTTATATTCAACTTTTTTAGAACTTAAAGCTCTTTTACTTTTTTTGATTTTAGTATCAAGAGAAGCTGAAAAAAGCAGAGAAGTCAAAAGTATCAAAGAGTAAAAAAACTTCACCTACTCCTCCTTAACATTAATAATGACAATATAAACTGCAATCATCACCAAGATAATGGAAGCAAAGAGTAAAATTAAAATATCTGTCATCATAAATACTGAGTTAATCTTCTCTTTTACTATCTCCATTTGACTATTTTTTATCCAAAAATTCTGAATGGCATAAAAGACAATAGAGGTAGTTAACGCAGCAATAACAGCATCAACAAATGCCATGGTCATTAAAACTTTTGAGCGTAAAAAAAGTGATGCCCCAAATATCTCCATTACTTTCATTCTTTGAGCATGTAAAAAGTTCCAAACTTCCATCTGTTTTACAATCAGAAAGAAGCCAATAATGGACATGAAAACAATAAAAGTATGAAAAGAGAACTTAATAAATGCGAAGAGTTCATATTTAGATTGATACGTTGACTGAAAAGATTCAATTTTTAAGATATTATCTGACTTTTCTAAATTAACTTTAACTTTATTGAGTTCATCTAACGTTAAATAACCATCTAGTTTTAAAGAGTAAAAGTTTGGTAGAGATGCCTCAAAACTTTTTTTATTTTCAGGATTTTCATTCATCTCTAAACGTTCTAAAATCTTGTTTTTTTGAACTTCAATCACTTGTTCTATATGTCTGTCCCATACTTGAAAATCATCAATGCTCATCTCATCTTTAGCCACAACCATCATGCTGTAACCATTTTGAAGACTCTTTTGATAAGTGTCTGTCGTACGGTCAAAAACAATGAAAAATTCTAAACCAAGTAAAATCGCCACCAATGGAAAAATTAACGATACGTGTGTTTTAATGAATTTCATAAACGCTCCCATTCTCATCAATTGTAAAATGTCGATAACGAATATTAAAAACGGCTGGAATACGGTGGGTTACTACCACTACGGTGGTATCTAATTGATGACATGCATTTTCCATTAAATCCCAAATAACATTAGAGGAGTAATCATCAAGGTTACCTGTAGGCTCATCGGCTAAAATTAAAAAAGGGTTTTTAGCCAAAGCACGTGCAACCCCTACTCTTTGTTGCTCTCCACCTGAAAGTTCTAAAGGGTACTTTTTCTCTTTACCTGAAAGTTTTACATGATGTAAGAGTCGCTCTGCTTGGGTGGACTGAACTTCATCAGAGTATCCTGCTATCCAAAGTGGTAACACCACATTTCGCTCAACTGTCCACTCATTAATGAGACGATAATCTTGAAAGACAATGCCTAAATGGGTTCTAAGCTCTTGCAGTTTGTCTTTTTTTATATCGACCATATCTAGACCACCCACAATCAAAGAACCTTGATTGACAGGTAAACTTCCATAAAAAGATTTTAGCAGTGTCGATTTACCTGAACCACTCGCTCCCGTAATGAAAACAAAATCCCCTTTTTTAATGGAAAAAGTTGCATTTTTAATAATCTGTTCCTCTTTATCATAAGAGAGTGTTAGATTATTGGCTGTTATGACATCAGACATTGAGATACTCCATAATTTTTAAATGTGTTTTATAATTGGTCAAGGTTTTAACAGGATTAGCATTAAAATAGTAAGCTCTCTGTTTATCTAAATAGATATATTTATGTTCAGGTCTATCAAAACTTCCAAAGGCAAGTTTAATCAAGATAGCCTCATCAGCTATTTTAAATAGACGTTCAAAATGGATAAAAAAACCGTCAAAGAGTTGTGGTTTATAAGTAAGTTTATCTAAAATCTCTTTTTTATAAACAATATCTTCTTTAAATGAGAAGTCAAAATCTAATATTCGAGTTTCTGACACCTCTAGGGAAGTCACATAAACATCATAAATATCTTTCTCTTGGCGTAACCACCGTGCCTCATACTTCGAGGTGACTTCTAATGCTTCATTTTTTCTAATCTCCACATTGGTCTTAGCAACACCCTCACCTAAAAAGGTCTCTAATGAATACCAAAAATATTTAGGTGAATCTGTTCGCAGTTCTAATCGTCCATCTAGTTGAAGAACCCGCATCGACTCCTCTAAAAAAGCAGAAGAGATAACCCGTCTTTGAGGCTTTTTATCCCAAGGAACAGGGAAATGAACAAAGATTTTATGACAACTATTTGACGGCATCATCTCTAAAAGTAGTCGTGCATCATAGTTCACTACCCAAACATTTTTCAAGCCTAAAATTTCAATCTGCTTTAGCACTTGTGCAGCAGAGGGAGTATGAATCTCTATACCAATAAAAAGCATCTCTGGATTTTTTTGAGCTTGATAAAGTAGATGTTTTCCTGAACCAAAACCTACCTCAATGGCAAGTGATTCAAAAGGAAAATTGATATTGGTAAAATCTTCAATTCTTTTTTCATACGCACTAGAGAGTCTCACCTTTGTCTCATGAATGGTGATATTTGATTGAAGCGTCTCTAAACCCAAATGCTTAGCAATGTCACCAATGGCTTGTTTAACCAAGTTAACTTTAAGTGGTCTGGTAACTTTGTCATACTTTAATAACCACGACTCTGGATTTTTTTTCAACTGTAATAAAAAATTTTCATTTCCATGATAAACAGCAATTAACTCATCTTTAGAAAAATTATCCTCTGCTTTAAAAAGAACCTCTGTTTTCTCACCATATTTTCCTAAAGTAATAGATGAAGTCTCAAAAGGTTTAACCGTAATATGTGGCATCTATTCCCTTATTTTGCTTGAATGGTAACAATATTGCTGGTCTTTGAAAAGCTCTCATCAAAGCCAATGGCAATCACACGATAGTTATATAGATTGCCAGGCATAACACCATTGTCAATATATTCAGACATCATACGCTCTTTAACCGTGCCTACCCATTTCCACTCACCACCATTAATACGTCTCTCAACTCTATACCAACTCACTTTAACATTGGAGTGAGGTCGCCAAATAAGCTTAATGGTTCTTGCTGTTTTTTGGAAACCTTGAAAAAAGGTTACTGCCTCAAAAGCAGGGAGTGTTTTCACACTCATAACTTTACCATTGGACGATTCAAAACCATTTTTTACAGCAGTAAAAGTATAAGTATAGCCTGTGCCTTGTCTAAGTTTTCTATCTACATAGTGTGTGGAAAAACGATTACGAATGCTTCCTATTTTTGTTAATTGAGGGCTTCTTAGATAGGTATTGGTATCTGCTCGATAAATATTATACCCTGTGATGCCCTTTGATGCCAATGATTTCCATTCAAAAGCAACTGAAGTGTGATTGGGTATGGCTTTGACCTCATTTACTTTAGGCAATAAGGGGTCTAACTGCTCATTGTTAAGTAGTGCATTAGAGCTACACCCTAGTAGGGATAGTAGTAAAATAGCCATTAATGAGGCTTGGGTTAATTTTTTCATAAACTTCTCCTTTTTTAAACTCTTTATCTATATATGATTGCATATCTGGAAACAAAGGAGCGACAAACTCCATCTTTTCATTGGTAGTAGGATGTGTCATATATAACTTATAAGCATGTAGATAAACTCTTTTTATTGTATCTTTTTTGCTCTTAAAACCATATAAGCTATCGCCTAAGATATGCCGTCCTAAACTCTCTAAATGGACTCGTATTTGATGCGTTCTACCTGTAAAAAGTTTAACGGCAATCAGTTCTATTTGTTTGTCTGTTTGGCTTAATTTAAAAAAAGCTGATTTTGCCTCTTTACCCTTTAAGACAACGTCCATTTTTAAGCGATTGTTTGGATTTCTTCCAATGGGTTTTTCAACGAAACAAGCATCTTTTAAAGGGTAATCAATAAGTGCCAAATAGTAACGTCCCATGCTTTTGTCTTGTAGCTGTTGGCTAAGCTTTTGATGGGCTTCATTTGTTTTAGCAATGACCAAAGCTCCTGTGGTATCTTTATCAATTCGATGCACAATGCCATGGCGTTCTTCCCCTGAAATGGTTGAGAGTGAAACTCCTTTATGAATGAGCCAATCAACCAATGTTGCTTCTTTCACCGAAGGGGCAGGATGCACCACTAAACCTGCTGGCTTATTGACCACCAACATCACCTCATCTTCATAGAGTATCTCCACATCAAAATCTATAATAGGGGCAACTTTAGGGGTAATTTTTTTAAATTTGTAGGCGATGGTATCGCCTACAATAAGTTTTTTACCTGTTTTTAAAACGGTTTTACCATTGAGTAAAACCAGCCCCTCTTTAATGAGTTGCTCTACTTGATTACGACTTTCACCTAAAAAATCGGTCAATATTTTGTCCAGTCTTCCTGCCGACTGAACTTCAAATGATTGTAATTCCATTTTGCTCTTTTTAATGGCATTATAACAACTATTACTTAACGGCCTTTCCTAAGTCCCACATAGGCATAAAGATTCCCAGTGCCA
>JALSHP010000008.1 GCA_026982175.1 Campylobacteraceae bacterium | reverse complement strand
TTTATTTAAAAAAAATAATTTAAAATAGATTTTAAAGATGAGCTAAAACTCACCTTTAAACTTTAAAGAAAAAGCTTATGCAGGTACTACAGAAACTCTTTTTTTACCACGTGCAACGTTTGAGAACTCAACAACACCTTCAATAAGTGCAAATATTGTATGGTCTTTACCCATTCCAACACCTGTACCAGTATGAACTTTTGTTCCTCTTTGTCTAATAATGATATTACCAGGGATTACTGCTTCCCCACCATATTTTTTAACGCCCAGTCTTCGACCAGCTGAATCACGGTTGTTCTGTGTAGAACCTTGACCTTTTTTGTGTGCCATACTCTGCTCCTTATGCTATAGATGTAATTCTAACTCTTGTGAAGTCTCTTCTGAAACCTCTTTTAAGTTTTGAATCTTTTCTTCTTCGTTTTTTATAGATGATAACTTTTTTGTCTCGACCTTCGTTAATCACCTCACCTTTAACCACTGCACCCTCTACAAAAGGAGTACCTACAGTTAATTCACCGTTGTCTAGTGCTAGAACTTCTTTAAATTCTACTGCTGCTTTTGGCTCAAGATTCATCTTGTCAAAACAGATAATATCACCCTCTTGAACCTTGAATTGTTGACCACTTGCTTTAATGATTGCGTACATTGCAAACCCTTCATTAATTAATCTTAAGAGATTATGGAAATCCCCTGCTTTTTAAAAAGTCCGAAATTATACCCAAAACAGTTTTAATTGAAGTTTATGCTCAATAAATTAATTTTTAAATCTAACTTTCATTTTGAGCATGATACTATGTTAATCACAAATTACAACACAAGGAACGATTTTGAAAAAGCTAGGTTTTATTCTTGCCCCACTTCTCTTTTTGCTCTATATTGCAGGTGAAACTTACTTAAAGTTAAACCATTCAAGTCTCTGTCACTCAACAGGCTGTGAACTCGCAGGAGCATTGTTAAAGTTTGACTCACTCTATTTAAACTATTTTGGAATGGCAGCTGCACTCCTACTCTTAGTAGTAGGTATTTTAAGTTATGCCAAAAAGATTCCAGAGATACTCTTTTTTATTGTTTTAATCTCTTCTTTACTCTTTGAGACAATTATGTTAGGGTACCAATATTGGGCTTCTCCTGAAATGTGTAAATTCTGTATGGGTATCTATGCTTTTTTAGCCGTTACACTACTGCTCTCTTCACGCAAATATTTTGCAATGACCATTCCTGCTGTTATCTCACTGCTTATGGCACTTTCATTTTTAAATATTCCTCAAAGTAAATCATTTGTTACGGAAGATGGAACATACTTATTACAGTCTGAATCGTGTCCACACTGTAAAAAAGTCAAAAAATATATGCATGAGAATAATATTGACTTTAAAAAGATAGACATTGAGGGGATTGAAGCACAACATTTTGCCACCTTCTTAAACTTTAAAACCATTCCTATTCTCATCACCAAAGAGGGGAAAAATATTAAAATCATTAATGGTGACAAGGACATTATTGACTCCTATGAAAATAGCTCTACGGATGATATTGTGATTGAAGAGAGTGTAAGTATTAACAGTGCGTTTAATGTCGTGGAGGAAGAGGGGTGTGGATTTGCAAATCTTAACACCATCGCTAATGAAGCCGAGAGTGACTGTAGTAAAAAATAACTTTTTGACATTATTAATCCTAAATAATTTTAGATATAATAGTGTCAAATTATAATAATTATGGAGATTTAACTTGACAATTGATGATGTAAAAAAAGAACTAAGTAGTGATGAGAAGATGTTGGCTTCAGCTTTTAAAGCTGAAAAAATCTATAAAAAACATAAATTAAAAATCTTTGCCGTTGTAGGAATTACCATCGCCTACTTTGGGGGAACAGCCATTATGGAGAGCATTGCTCAATCTAAAAAAGAGAATGCTAATAGTGCCTACTTAACCCTTGCTAAAGATGCAAAAAACAGTGAAGCCTTAGATACGCTAAAGAGCAATAACCCTGCTCTTTTTGAACTCTACTCTTATCAAGAAGCGTTAAAAAACAAAGACACCGCTAGTTTAAAGAAATTAAGCACAAGTAGTAATGAGATTATTTCAGACTTAGCAAACTATCATTTAGCAGTTCTAGAAAAGCGACCAGCTGACTCTATTCTTAACAATGAACTCGCAAGAGTACACAATGCTGCATTGTTAATTAATGAGGGAAAAACAGAAGAGGCCCAAGAGGAGCTTGAATTAATCTCTGAAGAGTCTCCTGTTAAAAATATTTCAAAAATGATTAGCCATTATGGAATCAAAGGTTCATAATGTTTAAACAGACGCTACTTGCGACTAGCCTTACCCTCACACTTTTTATGGGATGCTCTAGTAAACAATATTATGAGCCATTAAATGCTTCTGCCCTTTCTGGTAATAATATGGGTGATGAACTCATACACTACTCAAGAGATGGTGCAACACTAGCAAGTGGAAGCGTTTTAACCAAGACCCAACTCGTAGAGTTAAAACTCCCCAAAGGTTTTTACTTTATTAACAACTCTAAAAATGCCGCTATTACTGCTGATTTACAAGGTAACTGTAACATTGTCACCCAAAAAGGCGTTGTTGATTCTGTAAAATTTTCAGAAGCTTTGGTAGCAGGGACACTCATAGGTAAACATCTAATCTATGTTTTACAAAACAACCACTATGGTGTCTATGATTTTTCTCAAAAGAAGATTGTCTATACTAACAACTCCAATAAAGCGTTTGCCATTGACTCTCGCATTGCTAACCCTTTAGCAGTTGATAATTTAGTGGTCATTCCTACTCTTGATGGGAAACTAACTATTTTAGATTTGACAACACTCAAAGTGGCTAAAGAGATTTATGTTAGTACACAAGCATCTTTAAACAATATTATCTTTTTAGATAAAATTCGTAACACACTTATTGCCGCTACCCCTAACAAAATTCTTGCCATCTCGTCCAAAGGAAAAAAAGAGCTAGATACCACACTCTCAGAAGTTGCCATTCAAAATAATAATCTCTTTATTTTTGCCAAAGATGGAAGAGTTTTAAAACTCGATGAGTCCCTCTCTATTCTTTCAGAAAAAAAGTTTAGATTTGCCCATTTCTCCGTAGCAGGTGTTGGAACAGATAAACTCTATGCCGTAGATAAACAGGGCTATCTTATTGTTGCCAACCATACACTAAGTAAACATAAGGTTTATAAAATTTCTGAAGTAGATGAATATGCATTTATCTCTAATGAAAAACTATATTTTAATGGAGAGATTATCCCTTTAAATACGCTAAGTTATGAGTAATTCAAATTTACTCATAGCCTTTGCAGAGTATCTACATATTAACAAAGCCCTCGAAAAAAGTACCATAAGTAGCTATCTTAGTGACTTACGACAGTTTCAAATCTATTTTAAAAAACAAGATATATTAAAATTACAAAGCATTGATGTTTTTGAGTTTTTAGCACAATTTGAGAACAAACGTACTTTAAACAGAAAACTCTCATCTATCAATGCCTTTTATGACTTTTGTCATAAACTTGAATTTAGCTCAACCAATATCAATATTCCAATGGCAAAAGTCCCTAAAAACCTCCCCAAATACCTCTCATTTGAAGCGATACAACTGGGCTTAACTAGCATAGACCGTAGTAAACTTTTAGGACTTAGAGATTATGCACTCATCCTCTTTCTCTATGCTTCAGGTTGTCGTGTTTCAGAAGCCATTTTAGCAAAAAGAGAAGACCTTAACCTAGAAGATAAAAACAATGCTTGGCTCAAAGTTCGTTTTGCCAAAGGGGCTAAAGAGCGTATGGTACCCATCGCACCTATTGCCGTTGATGCAGTTAACGCCTACTTAGCACAAGCTTCTATGCAGAGTAACTATTTATGGTTAAACTATAGAGGTGAACCCTTAAGTCGTATCTCTGCCTATAAAATAGTAAAAAGCTATCTTGATGTCTCCCCCCATGTCCTTAGACATTCATTTGCTTCTGCACTTATTTTAGGAGGTGCCGACTTACGTGTGGTACAGGATTTATTGGGTCATTCATCCTTAGAGACAACCCAAATCTATACCCACATAGAGAAAAAACATTTAGCCCAAACCATCAACAGCTATCATCCATTAGCCTAAAGGAATTTTATGAAAGAGATTGTCCATTTGTTACAAGAGAAGAACTTACTCTTCAAATCACTAAGCCCTATTGATGTTAAAAGTTTAAATACACGCAAAAAGATAGACATCTACTTAGGCGTAGATTTAAAAAAGTATTATGCTGTGGTTTTCCATATTAAGAAAAAAAGTAGGATTTTACAAAAAGAGGCACTCGAACTAATGCTACTCCATGAGAAGCTAGAAGTTCTAAAAGATACAAAAATTAAAAAAAAATATATCTACATTCAAGCCCCACTCTGCTCTAAAGCCAAAGCCTTAATGCAAGAGCATCAATGGACAGTTTGGCATGAACCAGAGATTGAAGCCTAACAACCTTTTTTAGATTAACCAGTTAGTCCTGCAAAAATATGACGTTGCCTATGAAAAACCTCGTAAAATTGTGACTATGGTATTCCATCGAACTCAGGTTAACACTAAAACCCTACATAAGAGAAGAGTAATGCTCGTTTTAAGCGTGAAAAAACTTGCCATCTATCTTGTGGTCTAATGGCAAAACAACCATAACTACGTCCCCCTCTAGCCACATAAGAGGCTGTGTGTAAAATAATCTCTCTTTTTCTCGCATTTCTGTTTTTCCACTCAAGCCCCTCAATGCCAAGGTACTTATATTTTTTACGCCAAGTTGTCCCCTCTCTATGTCCCACTTTAAAAAAACCAGTTGGGGTCTTAAGTGAACCTCTTTTATTACTCGCACGCCAAACCCTACCCCCTTTAGCTCCAGAGTTTACCCCATGTGCTACCAGGTGTTTTCTTACTGCACCTGTATGTAAATCAATAATAAAAAGACGTTTTTGTGAAGACAATTTAGTATAGTCTGCGATGGCAAGGTAGTCAGGTGAGAGATGTTTACGATAACGATTTTTTTCATAATAAGCAAATGTTTTTGCCAATGCTTTATTGCTTACATTTGACGTTCTTTTTACTTTTTGAAAGACATTATAGAGTTGAGACTTGGTCACATAGTGACCTTTTTGATTGGTATGATAAGTTGCTCCGTAACTGTTTAAGCTGAAAAAAAGAAGAGAGGTAGCTAAAATCTTTTTTACTTTCATATTTTTTCCTTGTTTTTATATTTTATATTTTATATTTTATATTTTTTTAAGTTTTATAATTTTAATCTCTTTTATATTTATTGTTGTTTAAATTGTGCTAATATTAGCTTTATTAAAAAAGGAAACTCATGCACCATTTAAAATCACTCAACGTACAAGTCTTTTTAGGAATAATTTTAGGCATAATCTTTGGAATAACCCTCCCCCAAATTGCCTTAGAACAAAAGCTCATAGGAGATATGTTTGTAGCACTTCTAAAGATGCTTGTTGTCCCTTTGGTCTTTGCCTCCATCTACACCGCACTCACAGGTTTAGGCTCGGTTGAGAAACTTAAAAATATTGGACTAAAGACCATTGGTCTCTATCTGCTAACCACGGCTCTTTCTGTCTTTTTGGCCATCTTGGTCATGAATATTTTTCCCATAGGAGAGCCTATCTCTTCAGCAGGACTAGAATATGCCAAAGCCACCGAGATTAAACCCTTTTCATTTCATGACATGATTATGAGCTTTATCCCCTCAAATGTCTTTAACTCTTTGGCTTCAGGCTACATGATGCAAGTGATTGTCTTTGCCATCTTCTTAGCCCTAGCCTCTTTTAAACTCGAAGAGAAATATCAAGCCGTACTCTTTGACCTTTTTACTGCCATCAATGAAGCGATGTTCCACATTGCCAAATGGGTCATTAACCTTACGCCAATTGGTGTCTTTTCACTCATCTCCTATATCATTGCTAAACAAGGAGTAGATGTCATTATGGGGCTGTGGGAGTATGTTTTAGTCGTCTTAGGTGTACTCATCATTCATGCCATTGTCACCTTGCCTTTAGTCTTAGCCTTCTTTGCAAAGATTAACCCTTATCACTATTTAAATGCTGTCAAAGAATCAAGTATCATGGCATTTTCAACGGCTTCTTCAGCTGCCACTTTGCCTGTGAGCTTAAAAGTTGTACAAGAAAAAGGAGGAGTCTCTAAAGATTCAGCAGGATTTGTTTTACCACTAGGAGCAACCGTTTCCATGGATGGAACAGCAGCTTACCTAACCATTGCCGTACTCTACATTGCTAATCTTTCAGGGCTTTCAATGAGCTTTGGAGACCAGATGATTTTAGGCTTAACCGTCGTTGCCCTCTCTGTTGGGGTAGCTGCTCTACCCTCTGCTTCATTGGTCATGATGGTAGTTATTTTAAATCAAGTAGGATTACCTGTTGAGTACTTAGCCATTATTGTCGCTGTTGACCGTATTTTAGATATGGCAAGAACTTCACTCAATGTCACTTCGGACTTGGTGGTTACAAAAATAGTGGATGTTTTAACGAAGAAGAAAGAAGCTTTATAAAATAAAGCTTCTTGAGCATCACAAAGAGATTGTGATGCTATAAAGAAATCTAATGTTTATTCTCCATCTGTAATGGTAACTTTACCAGTTACAGATGCGTCAGCATTATATTCCACTTCTGTCAATGCTGTTGTGTCAGTTGATTGAAATTTTTTATAATTACCATTAATTGTACCATCACTTTCAATTTTCAATGCATAGACCTTTGTTCCAGAATCTTTTAAATCTATTAAACACATATAAGTAAATTTATCACTTTTTTCTATCTCCATACAAACTCCTGTAGTATTTTTACGATAATCTACTAGTCTTTTAGGCTCACCTTTTATACTTTTATAATCCTTTTTAAAAGCATAAACTTCTTCTAAATCCTTACCCTTAAATCCTAAATTTAAAGTTTTATATTCTAAATCTGCTATAGATGAATAAGTTCCTTCAGAAGAACTTGATGAGGCAG
>JALSHP010000007.1 GCA_026982175.1 Campylobacteraceae bacterium | reverse complement strand
GTAGATAACATTCCAGCTTTTACACCTTCTGCGTGTATCACTTGTGGGGGCTGTGTGGGGTCTTGTCCTACCGAGGCTTTTTCCCTTTCGGGTTTTTCAACCATTGAGTTTTTCTTTAAGTTTTTAGAAGAAGAGAGCAATGAGCTTACTTGCCAAAAAGACCTCTATTGTTGTCTTTCTGTTTTGAGTGTTGAACATTTAATCTCTATGGCGATGGCTTCTGAAGAGGCTGTCATTATGGATGTGGATGCTTGTGCTTGTGGTGGAGATTCCGACAAACTGCAAGTTCAGCTTAGAGCTAACATTGAAGAGGCAAACTTTATTTTGTCCTCTTTTTCTGAGAAAGAGATTCTGATTAAAAATGCCCAAACCATTAAGCTTCAAAAAGAGGAAGATATTGGTAAAAGCAGACGTTCACTTTTTAGCCTTAAAGGGGCGATTAAAAGCAAACAAGCTTTTGATGAAGCGATGGATGCAGATGAGTTAAAAGAATTTGGCATTGATGTAAGTGATATTTCTAAAATTAAAAATAAGGTCATTCCCGACAAAAGAAAGTTGCTTTTTTCTGTATTAAAAAGAGTAGAGAGACAAGAAAGCTATGAGATTATTCCCACTGAAGAGATTAACTTTACTTCTCAAAAGTTTGTGGATGACTCTTGTACGAATTGTCAAATTTGTTACCGTATCTGTCCTACAGGGGCGTTAAGTTCCAATAGTAAGTTCTCTTTGATTAATTTTGACTCTATGCTTTGCGTGAAGTGTCACCTTTGTCATGATGTGTGTGAACCCAATGCCATTCAACTACAACCTGGTTATGAGATAAAAGAGATGTTTGAGCCAACACAAAGAAGACTGGCTACTTTTGACATACAACGGTGTAACGAATGTGGTAATTACTTTACTTATACAGGTGGAGAGAAAGAGTGTTTCCGTTGTAAGCTTGAAGAAGAAGAAGCCAGAGAGCTTCAAAATTTAGCGCACCAAAGGAGTCAATCATAAAACCAGAAGAGATTAAACCCGATACGGAGCTTTGTACCATCTTAGGTTACAACGCTCAAACGGGAAAATGTAGAAAATATTTTAACAAATGTTTAAAAGAAAATAAACTAAATGCGACAGGAATTGCTTTAAATATTAAAGAAGACCACTTTGAATACATCATGAAAAACTTAGCTGAATCAAAAGTTAAGAAGATGATTATAGAGCATGAGTTTTCTGAAAATATTGTCCATTTTTGTGATGTGTTAGATGAGTGTGCTAAAGCCAAAAAAAGCGTGGATTTTTTGGAAGTAGTTGAGGGAAAAATAAATGGTTATTGTCTTGATGATGCCATAGATGAGTATATTGAAAACCCAGACTTTGTGGATGAAAACATACGCCTAGCCATGAAGATGATGCTACTTTCTAAGCGTTGGTATGGGGCAAAAGTAGAGATGGATTTAGTTCCTACCATGATTTAATAAGAAAAAGAGATAGAGGAAATAAAATGAAAAATTTTGAAGATTTAGAAAGTTTAAGGGCAGAGTTTGATGCCATGAGTAATAATCGCGATGAGTATTGTGCCGATGGCTCTTGTCCCACAGAGGAGGGAGTAGATTTAAAAGATTACCCTTCTTATACAGAAGCACTTTATGCAAAGTTGGTTGCCCCACATGTTTCAGGTATTTACCTTTCACGTTGGGACATTAAAGAGATTGCAGGAACAGCTGGAGATTCGATGTCTATTCATCCACGAAAACGGATGTTTGAACTTTTAATGAAGTTTGCCGTGAGTCAAGAACGAATGCAATTAGTGTTAGATGCCCTTGAAGAACATATGGAAGACAAAATTGGTATTTATCGTGAAATTGCTGAAAACTTTCCTCATTCAGCAGAGATTTTTGAAGAGAAAATAGAAAAAGCAGAACATACGATTAGACTTTTTCCTCAAATTATGAAAGAGTATTTTAACTAATGCCAATCAATGATATATTATTTAAAATAACCAAAGCTCTCTCTTTAACGCATCAAGAGATTATTGAAGCCTATAAACTGGCTGATTTTGAAATGCGTGAAGAGCGATTAGAAAGTATTTTAAAACGCCGACAAGATAAAGCTTATGAAGAAGCCACTTTTGAAGAGTTAGGGGTATTTTTGGATGGCTTGGTGCTTTTAAAACGAGGTGCTTCAGATAAAGATACTTCTCAAAATGAAGTTGTTGAGTTAACCAATAATCTGATTTTAAAGAAAATTCGCGTAGCGATGGAGCTGAAAGAGGCTGATTTAGTGATTCTCTTTGCATTAGCCGAAGTGACATTAACTAAGCGACAAATAGGCTCACTCTTTAGAAAAGAGGGGAGTAAAAATTTTAAAGCTTGTACAGGTGAACTCTTAATGGCTTTTTTAGAGGGGCTTGATGAATTTTATTATGATGGGGAAGAGATTTAGTCTTAACAATTTTAAACGTAAATTATTAACCCTTTATTAATACAGGTTTGACTACAATTAAATGATGAAGTCTCTTTTTAAATATTACCTTATTATTAGTTTTATGATTTTATCAATACTTTTAAGCTCTATTTGGTTTTTTAACCAAGAGGGCGATAAAGATAAATTACAAGAGTTAAGACGTTATACGGTTAAAAACTTTGAAAAAGAGTTAGAGTACCAACAAAAAACCCTCCTTACCTTTGCATTAGCACTCTCTGAAGATGCTGCTTTAAAGAAGACGATGTTAGAAAAAAATCAACATCAAGCTTATGAATTACTTTATGAAATATCCAATAAATTTGTTAAAAATACAGACATTAAAAAATTGCGTTTACAACTGATTACTGATGAGTTGGAAATTTTTGCTCAAAATTGGAAAAAGACAAATTCGGTTAAATCTTTGGGACAATTTCGAGCAGATTTAATTAAACTTAAAAGTAATCGACGACCTAAAGTAGGTATTGAGACAGGTCGTCGATTAACTTTTAAATCTACCATTCCCATGAGTTCAGGAAAGCAAACGATAGGTTACTTAGAGGTCATTCAGTTTATTGATGAGTTTGTTGATAAGTTACGAGAACAAGGGATTGAACTTTTTGTATTAATGGATAGAGCGTATATTATTGAGGACTCTTTAATGAAAGATTTTCCTCTACTAGATAAATATGTGATTGCCAATGAAAATTATAATATTAAGTTAAAGAAACAAATTGAATCATTTCCTTGGATAAAGTTGGAGCATTTGGGTTATTATGAACATGATGAGACCTTCTTTATGCTTAAAGATATGCTCAATTCAGAAGATGTAGTAATTGGTAAATATTTAATTATTTTGCCTAAAGAGATATTTTTAGCCTATAAAGAGTCTTATCAAGATATTTCACGTATTACACGTTTTTCAGATGAAGATATCTATAATTATATTCATCGAGAGAATAGTACATCTGGTTCTTATCGTAATTTTGAAGATAGGGAGTTAGTAGAACTTTTACCAAAACTTTTTAAAAATGATAAACAGATTCTTCAAGAGGTAGCAAGAGTAAAGCTACAAGCGTACAGCAAAGATGAGTTAATTGATATTATTTTAGAAAAAAATCATAAAGAAGTAAAGAGAGGAGTAATAAAGTGAAAATATTAATTTTAGAAGATGAAAAAACTTTAGCCGAATCAGTTGCTGAATATTTAATGGATTCAGGATATGAAGTAACATTGACTAACAATTCAGAAGAGGCACTCAATAGTATTTATGAAGTGTGTTATGATTTACTTCTTTTAGATGTTCATGTCAATGGTAAGATGAATGGGTTTGAACTTTTAGAAAAGTTACGCACTTTAGAGATTAAAGTTCCTGCAATTTTCATTACCTCTTTAAATAATATTGAAGATTTAACGCATGGATATGATTCTGGTTGTTGTGACTATATCCGAAAACCATTTGATTTAACAGAGTTAAAACTAAGGGTTGAACATGTTATTAAAACACACTGTTTTGCCTCTTTAGAAAATATTATAGAGTTGACTTTTGGCTATGTCTATGACACCAAAAAAATGCAACTCTCTTTAAACTCCGAGGTCATTACCTTAGGGAAGACAGAGACAAAAATTTTGGAACTACTCATTAAAAATAGAGGGTCAGTTGTTACTTATGAGATGTTTTGGGAAGAGGTTTGGGGTGAGTGGATTGACCCTACGAATATTCGGGTGCAAGTAGGAAGTTTACGGAAAAAACTTGAAAATAATTTCATTAAAAATGCACGTGGGGTAGGGTATAGCATTGACCTTTGATTCTACTGCTTTTGCTCGTAAATATGCCATACGTTATACGCTTATTTTAGCAGTTATTCTTTTTGTTCCTCTTTTATTTCTTTTAACGGTATTATTGCAGATTGATAAAGCCAAAGTAGAGTTTTCGTTGGAGACACAAATTCACAGGGTTATGGTCTCTATGGATAAATATAATAATGAGGACAAAACATATACTTTCCCACGTTATCAAGAGTTTGATACAGCACTTTACTCTAAAAATTATAAAACTATTTTTTCGACCTTAACTTTTGAGCCAACAATTTTTTCTACAGGATTTCATGAAAAAGATAAACATTATTACATAATTTATCCGCTTCCTGAGGGCTACTATTTTGGTGCAAAATATCTTTTGGTGTCCACATTTCATAGAGCCAATGATATTTATGCCTTAGCACTCGTGGCGATGTTATCCATTTTAGTGATTTTATTTCTTTTATCCCTTCATCTCTTTAAAAACTTTTCACGACCATTTGAAGAGATAAATAGTAAACTTGATAATTTTATTAAAGATTCAATGCATGAGATAAATACGCCTTTAAGTATTATTAATATTAATGCCGATTTATTTGCTAATAAATATGGAGATAATAAATATCTACAACGGATGAAATCAGCTTCTAGAACCTTAGCGACAATCTATGATGACATGGATTACTTAATTAAAAAGGGACGGGTAGAACATAATATTAATAGTATTGATTGTTCAGAGTTTATTAACAATAGAGTGGACTATTTTAAAGGAATTTCCAATCTTAAAGGCATTGTGATTGAAGTTGAGATTGAACCCAATATCTATTATGAGTTTTCTCGAACAAAACTGCAACGTATTGTTGATAATACTATCTCCAATGCAATTAAATATAGCCATGATGAAAGTGTTGTCAAAGTGAAGCTCTATATAGAGAATGCAGAGATGATTTTCTCAGTTGAAGATTATGGCATAGGTATTGATGATGTCAAAAAAATATTTTCGAGATATTATCGAGAAAATCAAACTAAAGGTGGTTTTGGAATTGGGCTTAATATTGTTAAAGACATTATTGATGAAGAGGGAATTGAGATTAAGGTTCATAGTGTTGTTAATCAAGGAACAACATTTACTTATATTTTCCCAAAACAAAAAGAACAATAAGATTTATCAAAACTATATTAATAATTAAAAATTATATATAAAAATATAAATATATAATTTTTTTTCATCAAATTTATCATTTTATAGAACATTTTTACACTTTTTTTACACTTGTTTGTTATCATTGACCTCGAAAAAAGATGTAAGGAGTTTAGATGAATAAAAGTATTAGACCATTTGCTTTTCTCTCATTTGCACTTGTGGCTGTTTCAGCTGTTTATGCTAGTGATATAAAAAAAGCTTATGAAATGCCTGATGCTAGTAAAATAGTTCAAGATGATTTAATCCCTAGTGCTACAAAATTTACAATGCCTAAAGATTGTAAATTGGATGATTTAGAGAGTATTGCTAGAGGAAAATATATGTTTCATAACCTCAATTCAAAAAATGACAAAAAAGAGAATCTACCTAAAGGGATGAAAGTTCCTAAAAAAGGTGAAGTGAAACCTTATGGAAACTGTGTCGCTTGTCATAATATTGAGAATGCTATTGGTGGTGGAACTGTTGGACCTGACCTTAGTAATTATAAAACAAATTTTGTAGATACAAAAGTACGTAATGCTCAATTTGTTTATCAAAAGATTGCAGACCCAAGAGTAGATGCCCCCACAACAGCGATGACTGTTAATTTAACAACAAAGCTTTTTGATGAGCAAGAAGTTTGTGATGTAACGGCATATGTATTAAGTGTAAAAAAAGAAAAATCAACTAAAAAATCAATTAAAAAATAACCCTAAAAATCTAAGGAGAAAAAATGGAAAGAAGAAATTTTATTAAAAATATAATGGCGGTATCGGCAACAGTTGCAACGGTACCAAGTGTAATTTTTGCAGAAGAAGTTACGGCGAAAGAAGAACTTAAAACAGATGTTAACAAGACAGAAGTTAAAAAAAGTGATTCTAAGAGTAAAGAGACAGTAAAAGGTCCTAATGATTTATCGTTTGAAGATGCGGTGAAAGCCATTGTTGGAGATAAAGAGGCTAAAGAGTCAGATAAAGTGAAATTGACTGCTCCTGAAATTGCAGAGAACGGGGCAGTAGTACCTGTAAAAGTAGCAGTTGAGAGTCCAATGACAGAAAAAGATTATGTAAAATCTATTCATATTTTAAATACTAAGAACTCTAATGCACGATGTGCAGACATTATGTTGACCACAAAAAATGCAGAAGCTAAATTTGCTTCAAATGTTAAACTTTCAGAGAGTCAAGAGGTTGTTGCTATTATTGCCTTAAGTGATGGTACATTTATGAAAGCAGGAAAAAGTGTTAAAGTAACTATTGGTGGTTGTGGTTGATTTTTTGTAGGGTGCAATTTATTGCACCATCTTTCAAATAATTTTCTTGGTGCAATAAATTGCATCTTACAAATATACAAACATATAAATATTAAAGGATAAAAGATGGCAGAGACAAAAAAAAGAAGAGCAATGGTAAAGATTAAACCAAAGAAATATGCAGTGGGTGATATTGTAAAAGTAAGTTTTATGGTAGAACATCCAATGGATACAGGTATGGCAAAAGATAAAGAGACAGGGAAAATTAAACTAGCTCATTATATTGAAGATATTACTTTTTCATTTGATGGTGAACCATTTACCAAAATGAAAGTATGGGAATCA
>JALSHP010000006.1 GCA_026982175.1 Campylobacteraceae bacterium | reverse complement strand
GTAGAGTCCTTTGACAATTCACACATGATGGGGGTAGCCACCGTAGGGGCAATGGTAGTCTGGGATGAAGGGAAATGGTCTAAACAAGATTATCGACGCTATGCCTTAGAGAGCAGAGATGAATATGGACAGATGAAAGAGATGCTTACACGACGTATTGAGGGTTTTGAAAAAAGTTCTCCTCCTGATTTATGGATTTTAGATGGTGGAGAGACTTTACGAAAACTAGCAGTTTCATTGCTTAACAAAGCTAACATAGACTTAGATGTTATCGCCATTTCCAAAGAGAAACTTGATGCTAAAGCCCATCGTGCAAAAGGAGCTGCTAAAGATATTATCTATACTGAACAATCTGTCTTTGAATTAAAAACTACCGATAAACGATTACAATGGGTACAACGTCAACGTGATGAAGCCCATCGTTTTGCCATCACTTATCATCAAAATAAAAAACGTAAGGAGGACACACAAAATAGCTTACTACAAAGGAAAGGGATTGGTCCTGCAACCGTTAAAAAGCTTTTAAATTATTTTGGAACATTTAAAGCCATTGAAGAGGCGACATTTCAAGAGATTAAAGAGGCTTCTTCTGAAAAAATTGCCAAAATTTTAAAATAAACTTTACATAATTTATATTAAATAAAAATATTAATAGTAGTAAGCTACTATTTAATATTAAAAAATGTAAATTAATTCTTTTTAAAATATATTAATTACTTTAAATAATATTAATTTAATATTTGTTTTAGTCTCTTTAGTATAGAATTCTCTATTAGTTTAAAACTATAAGATTTAACCAAAGGTAATCATAGATGCATCATCCTATCCCATTAGATGTGAGATACTCATTTGACGACAATTTAATATATGAAACAGATTTATCGGGGCTTATTACCTATGCCAATCAAAATTTTTGTAAGGTAACAGGATACAAAAGAGAAGAGATTTTAGGAAAGAATCATGCTATTTTTAAGCACCCTGATGTACCAGATGAACTCTATAACAACCTATGGTCAACCAAAAAATCTTTAAAACAGTGGTTCTCTGTACTTAAAAATATGCGTCGTGATGGCATGTACTTTTGGTCAGACATACACTGTACCGTTAAATATAATGAGAATAATGAAGAGATTGGTTTTTTAATTGTTCATAAACCAACATCTGACTTAAACATAGAAGAAGAGAAAGAGCGATATGCTCAATATAATATAAAATAGAAAGGCAACTATGTATTACGGATATAATGATGAAAAAAAAATAGTATTGGCTGATGAAGAATTTGTAACACTATTGGGATTCAATTCCTTTAAAGAGTTAAACGCATCTAGCATTATAAATAACATCCAACTTGGAGATGAAAAATTAATCATTCATCATGAAGGAGAGAAAATTGATGCCCTATTTCTACACCATGAGATGTGTGGTGTTCATGAAGATTTTTATCTAGTAGAACTTAAAGATGTGAATGTAAAAAATAGTAATGGCACAGCAAAAAGTAAAATCAAAGCATTAGAAGGAAAATATAAATCCATCTATCTTGATGTCGATAAAATTTCTAAAGAGATAGGACTAAGTGTCACCGATTATAAACTCTATCTTGATAGCTTTATTGACCAATCCATTATTGATGAGTCACGTCTTTTAGAGGGAAATGATAAAGTGGTAAAAAACCTTTCAAATCTTGCCTTAACACTAAAGATACCACAAATCAATATCTTACTCTTAAAGATTCAAAAACTTCCCAAACATGAGAGAATGCCTTTAGTTGATGAGTACTATACAAAACTGGTTCTACTCACACTTGAAAAACCTGATGATTATGAAGAGGAGTTATCCGATGATATTTTTGAAGAAGATAAAAATAAAGAAGATAAAGAAGAGCTTCTTAATGCAAGGTTTTCAGATTTACTTAAGAGCGTTGATACCAATGATGAGATAAGCGAGAACATCATAGATGAACCTATATCAAATGCAAGTCAAGTAAAAGAAGAGAAGATTCAACAAACAACTGGCTCTTCTAATCAACTATCTCTCGATAATGTTCCTCTATTGAGTATCTCTTATGACCCTCAAACCGCAGCAGATGAACTCAATTTACCTGTTGTACTTATTGAAGAGTTTGTCTATGACTTTATTGAACAAGCACGTCAAGACAAAGAGCATCTTTTAACCTCATTTCATCAAAAAGATTTAGAAAACATTCATGAGCTAGGTCACAAACTAAAAGGGGCTGCTAGTAACTTACGTATTAATGAACTTTCAGATATTTTAGAAGAGATTCAATTCTGTTCTGACTATACACGACTTGAAAGTCTCTTTACTGAATACTGGGGTCATTTTCTTGCGTTAGAAGAGCAGATGAACCAAAGAAAAAATAGCTAAGGGAGAAAAGATGCAATTAACCAACAAAGTGAAACTTATTACACTTTTACCACTATCTCTACTTTTTATCATCAGTCTATACAGTGCATTAAATACTTATGACTCAGCAAGTACAGATATAATGCAACAACCTATTCTATTTTATATCTCTATGGCTATGATTATGCTCATATTTATACTTGCTTTTATAGGCTATAAAGTAGGAAAAGAACTTGATAACAATGACCTTGACCTCCAAGAGATGATTAAAAACTCTATCTTAGATACTGATGATTTATATGATGATAATGAATTAACCCTCGGTCAAGATATAGATTTAAAAAGTAAAAAAGGGATTCAAAACTCTTATAAACTTATTGAAAAACTTATTGAAAATGCAAAGGTTGATAAGCAACAAGCACTTGAAGCCAATGCTTCAAAGTCACTTTTTCTTGCAAATATGTCTCACGAGATTAGAACCCCACTCAACGGTATCGTAGGGTTTACAGAACTTTTAAAAAGTACCTCCTTAGATGAAGAGCAAAAAGAGTTTATCAATATCATTGAAAAGAGTTCAGAAAATCTTTTAAGTATTATTAACAATATTCTTGATTTATCTAAAATAGAGAGTAATAAGACTGAACTAGATATTATTCTCTTTGACCCAATTAGAGAGTTTGAAAGTGCCATAGAGACCTATGGTATCAAAGCCTCTGAAAAAGAGATTGCTTTGGATCTATTTTTAGACCCACGTATAGATAAAAAACTCTTAGGTGATGCAACCAAACTTAAAGAGATACTCATTAATCTGCTCTCTAATGCCATTAAATTTACTGACTTTGGTGGAAAAATAAAAGTCGAGATACAAAAACTTTCAACCATAGACAATAAAACAGAACTCTCATTTTCTATTGAAGACAATGGTGTAGGTATGACCAAAGAGCAACAACTCAATGTCTTTACTGCCTTTACTCAAGCCGATGTTTCTATTACTCGTAAATATGGAGGAACTGGTCTTGGACTCACCATCTCTACTAAATTTTTAGAACTTATGGGTTCAGAGCTAAAATTAGAGAGTGAGAAAGAGAAAGGAACACGATTCTTTTTCAACATCGTCTTTGAAGAGGCACTTGAGGGAACAGAACTCTCAATGAGTACAGCATTACAAGAACAAACCATTTGTAAATTTAAATATGATATACCTGTACAACAAGATATCTATTTAGACCAATATTTTAAATATTATGAAGTCTCTACCAATAGCTATCAGAACCTTTCAGATTTAAAAAAGTGTAATGACAACGACAATCTCAATGGAATATGGATTGATGCCGATAACAGTGACGATGATTTTCTTAACAATATTCATAAACTACATCAACATAAAGTTGTTTTACTCTCAAGCTTTTCCAATAGAAACCGTTTAGAGCCACTCAATGACAATGTTGCTAAAATACTCTATAAGCCTATTACGCCTACGAAAATGCTACAAGGGATTAATGCAACAACGATTGACCAAAGTAAGCAAAAAGAGTTAAATGTTACCCCTAGTTCACCTTTTGACAACATACAATTTCATGGAGAGATTCTTGTCGCAGAGGACAACTTTATCAATCAAAAATTGGTGAAACAAATTTTACAAAAATATGGGGTAAATGTAGAACTTGCCAACAATGGACTAGAAGCATTTGAAAAACGAAAAAATAAAAACTATGATTTAATTTTTATGGACATACAGATGCCTGTTATGGATGGCGTTGAAGCGACACACGAGATTATTAACTATGAAGTAGAAGAGAAATTAGAGCATATTCCAATTATTGCATTAACTGCCAATGCTTTAAATGGAGATAAAGAACGCTTTATTGCCGAGGGCTTAGATGAGTATATTCCCAAACCAATTGAGACCAATGAACTACTTTATATCTTAAAAAAATTCTTAGTTTCTAAAGAGGAGACCACAATTCCCTCTATCGTTCCAATTCAAGACAGTAGCGTACAAAGTAAGAAAAATAATTCACAAGGAGAACTTAATCTATTAGAAGAGCTACCTAAGGAAAAGAGTGTCCTACAAGAGCTTGAATTCATATCCAATGAAAAAATAGAAGAAAAAGTAGATGAGAAGACAATTCTTATTCTTAAGAAGAATCCACTTGAAGCACAAATTCTCTCAAAAGTACTCTCTAATTTAGACTATAAAATAGAAATTGTTAGTAATATTCAAGCATTAGAATCCTCTATTCAAAATGAGCAGTATGACATTTTATTTATGGATAAAGCATTAGAAGAGTTCAATAAAAACATTTTAGAAAAGCAACATAAAAATATGAATATCATTCTTCTTGCTCCTCTCAATTCAAATGAAGAGTATTACAATAAAAAGCTTATTAAAGAGTTACATATAGGAACCATAAAGCGTGATACACTTAAACAACTTATTAAAAAATACAGAAGGTAATGGATGATTTTTAAAATACTCATTGCAGATGATGACTATATCAATAGACGATTACTCATTAGCCTTCTAAAAAAAGAGCTTTATAATGTTGAAATTATTGAAGCAATTGATGGAAAAACTGCTTTAGACGTATGTAAAGAGGCTGATGATATTCAACTTATACTTGTAGACATCGAAATGCCTGTCATGGATGGTTCAGAATTTATTAAACAATATAGAAACAAATATAATAATAAAATTCCCATATTGGCTATCTCTTCTAATGACTTACGAGCAACTGAAGTACTCTATATGGGGGCAAATTCCTTTTTAGTTAAACCCATTACCTCTGAGAAGTTACTTAATGCCATTATTAACGTTCAAGAGAATAATTAAATTATCTCTTAGAACGATTTTTAGACTTCTCATTTTTACGCTTCTCTTTTTTGGGTTTATCATCAAAGGCTTTATAGCCATCGCGTTTGGTCGTTTTACGTTTTTTAGTTGTAGTGACTTTGGATTTTTTTCGCCCAAAAGCCCCATCTGTTTTTTGCTTTTTATCCACAACCTTTCTAGCCCCACGTTGCACTTTTTCAACTTTAGGCGTGTAGCCCTCTACCTCTTCACGCTTAATCTTTTTACCCATTAACTGCTCTACATCTCTTAGTGCTATCTCCTCTTTAGGAGAGACTAGAGTGATTGCAAGACCCTTCTTCCCTGCACGTCCTGTTCGCCCTATGCGATGTACAAAATCACCTGTTACATGAGGAATGTCATAGTTCATTACCACTTCTAAATTGGGAATATCTAAACCACGTGCCGCAATGTCTGTTGCCACCAAAACCCTTACTTCCCCCTCTTTAAAAGCAGACAATGCCCTGCTTCTCACTCCTGAACTCTTATCTCCATGAATGACTGATGTTTTTAGCCCACTCAAATTCAGTTCTCTAGCCACCTCATCAGCCTCTTGCTTTTTACGCACAAAGACCAACACTTGTTTATAATTTTTTGAACCAATCAAATACGAGAGTAGCTCTAACTTTCGCTCTTTCTCCACAGGATGAATGAGCAGTTCAACATTAGAAGCAGATGTTCCCATGCTATCAACCTCTACCAACTTGGGCTTATGTAAAATATCCGTCGCCAAACGTTTTACCGAACCAGAGAGTGTCGCCGAAATCAAAATATTTTGCCGTTTCTTAGGCAAAAGATTAATCACCTGCATCACCTCATGTACAAAGCCCATGTCCAAAATGGTATCAGCTTCATCAAGTACCAAATAGCGTACGGCTTCTAAGTTAATGTTTTTCTTGCCAATATGTTCCAAAAGTCGCCCAGAGGTACTCACCACAATATCCACGCCCTGCTTTAATCTATTGGCTTGGCTTGTCATGTTTGCCCCACCATAAAGTAGCACTGATTTTAATGGCAAATACTTTCCATAGGCTTCAAAACTCTCATGCACTTGCCGTGCTAACTCACGCGTAGGTACAATGACAATGGCACGAAGATGATGTCTCCCCTCCATAGCCTCTTTGGAGAGTTCTTGCAAAATAGGCAAAGCAAAACCTGCTGTCTTTCCTGTTCCTGTTTGTGCCCCTGCCATGACATCATGCCCTTGTAGAAGTGTAGGAATTAAAGCCTTTTGTATGGGTGTAGCTGATGCATACCCTTTATCTTTTAATGCTTTAATAATCTCTGATGACAAACCCAATGTTGCTAATGACATAATAACTCGCTATTTTTTTAGATATTATAACGTATTAATTATCCACCATCACAAAAAGCACAAAGAGAGTAACAAATGCAAAAAAAACGAATTATTGGTTTAGATATTTTTAGAGGCTTAGCCCTGCTACTCATGATGACATATCATTTTACTTACGACTTAAATCATTTTGGCTTCATTGATGTTGATATGAACCATACCCAAGGTTTTCTACTCTTTCGTTATACCATCATGACAATGTTTCTACTTAGTGTCGGCATAAGTCTGGCTTTAGTCCATCAAAATGGCATCAAATGGAGTAGTGTTCGTAAACGTCTGTTACAATTGGGCATAGCCTCCTTGGTCGTAACCATTGCGACCTATGTCGTCTTTCCAAATTCTTGGGTCTATTTTGGTATTTTACACTTTATCTTATTTGCATCGCTTGTCACACTACCCCTCTTACGATTTCCCAAAACAACGCTTCTCTTATCTTTACTCATCTTGGTAGCTTCAGCGACCAAAAGCATCGACATGAATAGCCTCTTTCAACTACTTCAACCCCCCCTACATCTTCCGAGATATACCGAAGATTTAGTTCCC
>JALSHP010000005.1 GCA_026982175.1 Campylobacteraceae bacterium | reverse complement strand
TTAGTCCCTTCTCCCACTACTAAAATATCTATATTTTTAGAAAACCGTGTAACAACTTTACTCTGTTCTTGTTTTAGTATTTCTCGTATTGAGGCTAATTTATAATTATCAACTTTACCAGAGAGCCAAAAGTTATGACTTGTTAAGCTGACGAGTTCTTCACCATAATAGGTGTCAAAACAGTAGAGTGCATTTTGGCGAACCAATGCTACTGAACTGCGTAAGAGGGCTAAAAGTGTAGATTCATTGGGTTTAAAAGGGACAGTTTGATTGCTTAAAAAAAGCCGTAACAAAACAGATGCCTGTGGGTCATTTATGGTTGCTAATTCTTCTTTGAGTTTTTTATGCTTTTTTGCATACGCTTCACGTAAAGGAAAGGATGATTTATAATCAATAAAAATAAACTTCTTCTCAAATACTTTCATTTTTTTCATGGTTTCCCCTCTAACTTTGAAGTTTGAAAGTATAACCTAAATTTGTTTTTAAATGTTATGCTATTTGAGAAAATAATTTTAATTCTGCTATAATTAAAATAGATAAACCATTAAAGTAAGGAGAATTCATGCCACCATTAGCACAAGCCATTGAATATTATACTTATGATGATTATAAACTCTGGGATGGCGAGTGGGAACTCATAGATGGTATTGCTTATGCCATGACTCCTTCACCCATGATTACCCATCAAGCCATTGCAGGTGAAATTACTTTTGAATTGGTTTCATCTGCAAGAAAATGTAAAAAATGCTTGGTTGTTGTTGAACAAGATTGGAAGATTGATGAAGTGACGGTACTTAAACCAGATATTTCCTTCATTTGCGATGAACCTAATAGTGCTTACATTACAAAAGCACCTCTTATTGTGGTTGAAATCATCTCTAAATCTACAGCTAAGAGAGATGAAAAATATAAATTTGAGATTTATAAAGAGGAGCGAGTGCCTTATTATATTTTAGTCTATCCAAACGATTTAAAAGCTAAAATCTATAGATTAGAAAAAGATGAATACATCAAACAGGGTGATTTCTCTTTGGAAAAATATGAGTTTCGTGACCTAGAGTGTACAGCTTCAATTGATTTTGAAGCTGTATTTGAGAAGTTTAGAAAGTAATTGGTAAACGATATTACTTATACGCCTTTAATGCTTCATTGATTTGAATATAAGCCTCTAAAGGAGTAGTTTCAAAATAGAAAATATCATGTTTCTTTGCAAATGATTGGGTCATTTCTTTTACTTTTAACAAGTTAAAACGTGGGGCTTTAGGAAAAAGATGATGCTCAATTTGTGTATTAAGCCCTCCATAAAACCAGTGCGTGAACAAACCACCAGAGAGTGAACGGCTACCTCTCATTTGTAGCTCCATCCATGAAAAATCTTTTGCCTCTTCTTCAAAGACTTCACAGCCTAAATGATTGGTAATAAATCCAAATGCCAACCAAACAGAAGCGAGCATATTGTGAACGAGATAGACGGTTAGAGCATCTCCAAAAGGTAAAATGTAAAACATCGTCCCCCAAATAATAGGCCAATGAAGAAGCATCAATGCTAATTCTCCCCAAAGTTTACGTTTAATTACAAAGTTATATGACTGGACAACAAAGGCATAGTTCATGAAAAACATAGCACCCCAGAAGATGAGATGTTTGTATTTTTTTAGAAATTCAGAGTTCCCACGATGCTTATCATTTGTAAATGCTCCATCTAAGGCTCTTATATCTTCATCTTTTTGTACAATATTACAGTATGTATGATGATTAACATTGTGTTTATAGTCCCACCACGATGAAGAGTTACTTAAGATAATGGCTGAGAATGGATAAGAGAGCTTAAATGAGAGTTTTTTACTTTTAAAATATTGTAAATGTAAAATATCATGAGAGACAAATACAGCACGGGTAGCGATAATGGTCATCATTAATGCCAATAGAAAAGGATTCCAAAAGGTGAGGGTGGAGTAAACTACAATAAGAGCGACAATAATTCCTATCATCTCTATGATACCTCTTACAGGTACTCTTTCTAAAAGCCCAGCGGCCTTTACTTCTGCTTTTAGCACTTCAAAATTATCAGGATACTGATTTCCTAACATACGATACTTCCTTTTTTAGTTAATGTGAAATTATAACCATTATATTATTAGTTTATAGAAAAACTTATCTTCAAAAATGTTTACTATTTGAATTACTTATTAAATAACTTTTATTATTATTAACTAATTTAATTGTTTTTTTTGATGTATATTAAGTTGTATTTTAAATATTAAATACTATAATTTTATTATAATTATACAAAAGGACATAAATGAAAACATTTATTATGATAAGTGCTATCACTTCAACACTACTCACCACAGCTTCAGCAGAATTTTCTTTTGGAGACATGTTTAAAGACATGAAAGAAGCAGCAGTTTCTATAAGTAAAGATGCTAAAGATTCAGTAGCTTCAGTTAAAGATGGTGTTGTAGAGACAACAAAATCAGCAGAGAGAACAGTAACAAACGTAAGTTCAGATGTTAAAGATTCAGCAGTAAAAGCTTCAGATGATTTAAAGACAGCAGAGGTATCAACAGTAAAAGAGGGTAAAGAGGGGAGTGTTTCTTTAGCGAAAGAGGGTAAAGCGGCAGTAACGGATACAACTAAAGAGCTTAAAGAGACAGCAACAAATACAACTAATAGTATGAAAGATGCAGCAACTACAGCAGCAACAGAGGGTACAAAAAATGTTACAACTGTAGCGACTGAAGGTACAAAAAATGTTACAAAAGTTTCAACAGATGCGACAGATGCAGTGAAAACAACATCAACAGATGCAAAAGCAACAGCTAAAGATGTAGTAGATGGTGCAAAAGATATTGCAAAAACAGCAACAACAGAAGCTTCAAATACAGCTAAGAATGTTACTGATGGAGCAAAAGACATTGCTAAGACTACAACTACAGAAGCTTCAGCTACTGCTAAATCAGCTATGGAAACTACAACTACAAATGTTAAAACCATTACTGACAGTGCTTCTGATGTTTCAAATAAAGCTACTGATAATGTAACTACTACTATTAAAGATGCTAAATAAGAATCTTATTTCTTCTTCTAAGCCATTTATCTTTTAAATGGCTTTTACTTCTCGCTTCTTTAAAGCCTTTTATATTTCACTTCATATTCTAAAATCATCTAATTAATTCTTAGAAGCATTTGATTAACATAATATTAATTCTATAAAAAGTATAGATACTTCCCTATCTTTAGGTAGTTGCGAATTTTAATTATTGTAAAAATTGAAATATTACTTAAAAGTGAAATAAAAAATAGAAGAAAAATGAAAAGAGAGTTAGGAAAAGATTAATCTTTTCCTAAAATATCACATTGACCTGTGATTTTACAAAGTGGGCAGAAGTTAATAAGACCTGCAATCAAAGGAATAGCTCCTAAATAAAACCATTGGTTTCCACTATAGAGACCATAACCAATTAGTGCTGAACCCAGTACAATTCTAAACGGTCTACAGATACTTCTTATTTTTTTAGCATTCATATTTTTATCCTTAGTATTAATATGAAAGTAGTTTAACACAGTTTATGTAAGAGAAGTGTAACCATAGTTACACTTCTCTATAAGGATGCCATAAAATAGTTATCTTGAATGACACGTCTACCCCATAAAAATCGTTTTTTATAGAATGTTTTTTCATTAAAATTAAAAATAACTACTTTTTTCGCTGCTGAACTGGCATGAATAAAGTTTCCATCTCCCAAATAAATACCTACATGGGAAACTTTACCTGTTCTTTTCTTATTTGTGTCAAAAAATACCATGTCTCCTTTTTGTAAATTATCAAAGGAGACATACTGCCCTACTCGTGCTTGATCACGTGAAACACGTGGAATATTAATTCCTGCATCACGATAAACTTTTTGAGTAAAACCTGAACAGTCATACTTATATGGTCCTGTTGCCCCCCATACATACTTAATACCTAAAAGTCTTTTAGCATCTTCTTCTACTTGAGATTCTACACTCACATTATCAGGTACATATAATACATTCTCTTGAAATAAATTTTCTTCTGCTTCTTGAAAAGTATTCTCTATCATAGGAAATGTTTGTGCCAATGGCAATACCTCTATTTCAGGTATTACAGGAACAGTGGCTTGAGTCAAGTTTCTTTTTATATTACCTTGAGTAACACCCATAATTTCTAAGGTTGTTAACTTCTTGGGAGTGATTAACTTGCTTGGTTTTAGGGTAGCTGTTGTAGTAGAACAAGCTGTCATAAATACCATAGATGTTAAAAGTATAAACTTTGTGCTAATTATTTTCATGTCAAAATCTCCTTTTTTAATTTGTTTTTATCTTCGTATAACTAGTATATCAAGATTTTTGTGTTCTGATTGTGACTTTTTTAGCCTTTTTGATAATTCAAAAATTTTTTAAGAAAATTATATGAGAGGATGTTATAAACTGTAAAATAGATAATAAATTATATTTTTGAATCATATTTTTTAATAATTTAAAGTATAATTTTCACTTAAAAACTCTACCATGCAAAGGAGCTTCATCATGAAGATTAAAATAGTTCTCTTTATCTTAATATTACCCCTCACCCTACTTTTTGCCACGCCACAAACAAATTGGAATAGACAAAATGTTTTTATTGATGTCAATCAAAAAGTTTTACAAAAGAATCCTTATCTTCTGCAAAACTTTACTAGACTACAACACTTCTACAATCAACGTCAAAACAGACCTATGTGGCTCTCTCCTAAAGGCATTAAAGGGAAAAGAGTTTTACAACTACTTTACGCCATTCAAAAAGATGTTACTTTAAACCCACGAAGTTCCATACATAGAAAAGCTAAAATCTTAAAAGACAAATTAGCCTATAAACATACCCAAGCTTCTATTAGAGAGTTTGAACTTGAACTCACCATGCTCTATTATGCCTTTTTGCAACACACTATTTATGGTGAGATAGATTGGAAAGCTTTTGAGAATCATCTTGCGACTAACCGTGCAAATGGTATCGACACCAATTGGGTTCGTTACCCTCTTAAATTTGATGTTAATCGCTTAATGTCCCAAGAGAATATTACGCAAACATTAAAAAGTTTACAACCTAAGGGCTATCACTATAAACAACTACTGTCATCTCTTTATAAACTTTACAAAATTAAATGGCAAGGGGGTTGGGGAAAACTTCCAGCATTTAAAACACTCAAAAAAGGTCAGACAAGTCTAATTGTACCTCGCCTCAGAAAACGCCTTTTAATTTCAGGAGACTACAAAGGGTGTTCATCAAAACATTCTAGTAGATATTTTGATGGCTGTCTTCAAAAAGCAGTTAAACGTTTTCAAAAACGTCATAACACCACAGCCGATGGTGTGGTAGGTAGAGGAACGCAAAAACTTTTAAATATCTCCGTCGAGAGTAAAATTCATAAAGTTTTACTAAATCTTGACCGAATTAAATGGTTGCCACGGAAAAATGCTCCACGGCACATTGTTGTCAATATCCCAGAATATATGCTCCACTATTATGAGTATGGTCAAGAGCAGAAGAGACTTAGGGTTATTGTAGGTGACACAAAGCACCCTACTCCTATATTTTCAGATATGCTAAGCTACCTTACCATAAACCCTTATTGGAAACTCCCTGCTGGAATTATTAAAAAAGAGGTTATTCCTGAAATGGTTAAAAATCCAAACTATCTAAAGAGACATCGACTAGAGATACATGAAACATGGGAAGAGAACTCTACTGTTATTCCTGCCAATAAGATTAATTGGGCAAGTTATCTTAATGACTCAAATAAGTTTCCCTATAAAATCATGCAACCACCTAGCCCTAAAAATGCTTTGGGAAGAATAAAATTTAAATTTCCAAATAAATTTTCGGTTTATCTCCATGATACACCGACCAAACATCTTTTCAAAAAAAGTAGAAGAGCCTTTTCCCATGGTTGTATTAGACTCTCTAATCCTTTTTCATTGCTTCAAAATATAGCCAAAACTGAACCCAATATGAGTGTGCCAGAGGTCAATAGCATCCTAAAAAGTAAAATTAAAATGGAGTTAGATGTCACCAAAGACATTCCCATTAATCTGGTCTATTTAACCACTTGGGTAGATAGCAACAATCAATTATTTTTTGGTGATGATATTTATAAATATGATAAATATCAAATAAGAAAATTAAAAAATTAAAAATTAAGAAAGGCAAAGATGAAAAAAACACTATTAACACTTCTATGTGTAACTCAAATTACTATCCAAGCAGGAGAGACCATGCCAAAAGATAAAAAGACTTTTTATGACTTTAACGCTACTTCTATTATTGGTGAAAACATCTCTATGAAAGATTATAAAGATAAAGTCGTTCTCGTAGTTAATACAGCTAGTAAATGTGGTTTTACCCCTCAATACAAGGGACTAGAGACTCTTTACAAGAAACACAAAGATGAAGGTTTTGTCATTTTAGGCTTTCCATGTAATCAATTTAGAGAACAAGAGCCAGGTACAGAGCAAGAGATTCAAAACTTTTGTAAAACAAACTACGACATTACTTTTCCCCTTTTTGAAAAAATTGATGTTAATGGAGACAATACCCATCCTCTCTATAAGTTCTTAAAATCTGAAGCAACAGGTTTTATGTGGACAGAGGGCATTAAATGGAACTTTACAAAGTTTCTAATAGATAAAAAAGGTAACGTTATTACCCGTTATGGTTCAAGCACCAAACCAAAAGAGATTGAAGAAGAGATTATTAAACTTTTAAAAGAGAAATAAGATGAAAAAAATACTACTCCTCTTTATCCTAAGCTTTCAAACACTCTTTTCTGCCTCAACAGAAGAGATTTTAGAGTACCTTAGCCTCTCTCATTCAGAGCAAGAGGTCATCTCTATTGCACAGGTTTTTGACTCCATGCGTCAAAGCAGCGAGAATAATGAAAGTAATGCCAGTACTACAGATGTGGTCATCGTCTATCAAGAGTATTTAGAAGAGCATCTAAGTAGCCATGAGATAAATGATATTTTAAGCCTCTATCGTCTGCCCATTATGAACCGATATGTCTCTGAAGTTAAGAACTTCACCATTAACCAAGACGATATGAAAGCTTTTTTAGGCTCACTTGAAGAAGAGCCACTTTTAAGTGAAC
>JALSHP010000004.1 GCA_026982175.1 Campylobacteraceae bacterium | reverse complement strand
CGGGATAGATTGTTTTTTTGGAATACCTTCACAAGTGAGTGAGATTAATGGTGGGAATATGATTAACTCTTGTTATATTGAAACGCCAGAGGGCTATGTAGTAATAGACAGTGGCCCGACATACTCGTATGCACAAGAGGCGTATGAAGTGATGAAGAAGAAAAAAAACTTGATTGTAAAGTATGTGATTAATACCTCTTGGGATGAAGTACATGTTTTAGGTAATGAGTTCTATAAAGAGTTGGGTGCAAAAATTTTAGGCCCTAAAGGTTACAAAAAATATCTTGAAACTAAAAAAGAACTCTTTTTAGAGAAACGACTTAGTAAAGATGCCTTTATTAATACACGAATTGTCTCTTTGGATAAATATATTGAGAAAGAAGAGTTATTAAAGATTGGAGATATGAAACTTTTCATTAAGCTCTTAGACGGAGACAGCAATCATCTTTATATTTATCTCAAAGAGAAAAATATTATTTTTGTGGGTGATTTAATTTTTAATAATCAAATTGTGCCAATAAATAATGGACGTTCTCTTAATGGATGGTTAAAGGAAATAGAGAAGCTAAGTGTGTTGAAGTGGTCAGATCTTATCTCTGCTCATGGTTATATGACACGTAGGTCAGCATTGAAAAATACCAAAACTTATCTATCTCTTTTAAAAGAGGGTGTTTCAAAAGGGATTGAAAACAATAAAACAGTTGAAGAACTTACTAAGGTATTAGCATTTGATGACTTTAAAGCCATGAAGTTTTATGATATTTGGCATCGTAAAAATGTTATTAAAGTTTATGATGAGTTAACTAAATTGAAGAAACAGAAGCGTATGAAGGTAGATGAAAAAAGAGTTGTAAAGAAAAAAGAGAGAGAAAAAGAAAGTCTCCCTAGAGTAACTAACATAGTAAAGAAGAATGAAGTTGTTGGAAAAAAAATAGTTAAAAAAGAAATTCTAAAGAAAAAGATTTTAAAAAAGCCAGTAGAAAAAAAGCCTGTAAAGAAAAAGCCAGTAGTTAAAAAAGAGATAATCCATATTCGTTATCAAAGCTTTAGCGAGGCGATGAAGATGGCAAAAAAAGATAAAAAAATAGTACTGATTAAAGCACGTTCAACAGTTTGTAAATATTGTGACCAATTGGAACGAATTTTTGTGGAAAATACCAAAGTTGAAAAAATTTTAAATAGATATTTTGAGTTAGTAGTATTAAATATTGATGATGAAACACTACCACTGGACTTAAATGTGAGAAGTACACCAACATTAATTTTTATTCGTCCAGATAATCAAAAAGTTTTAATGCAACTAGCAGGAATTAGGGCATTAGGTGAACTCATTGAGATTTTAAATGAAGCCGTAGAAGATGGGCATTTGGGTGCTTATTTAAAACCATAGTTATGTAAAAGGGGAACGATATGCGTCAAGAAGTAGGAGAAGTATTAGCTGTTTTTACTTCACAAAAGGCTAATAGTCAACGAATAGAAGAGAAGTGTTTAGAACTAGATAGTAAAGGAATTTTAGGTGATAAGTTTTATGCTAAAGATATGCAACGCTCAGTTCTTTTAACCTCTTTGGAGAGTTATGCTTTGGCTCTCCAAGAGGGTATTGAGATGCCCAATGGAGCATTGGGTGAGAATATTTTAATTGACTATAATCCTTATGCTTTAGCCGTGGGTAGTCAGATAGCCATAGGAGAGGTTGTTGTGGAGATTACACAAAATTGTACCATCTGTAATCATCTCTCCTTTATAGACAAGCGATTGCCTACACTGCTTAAAGATGACAGAGGTGTTTTTGTTAAAGTTATTAAATCAGGCTTTATTGAAAAAGGGAACAAGCTTTATTTGCTATAATGCTTTTAAAAAAGAGTTGGGATGCAATTTAAAGAGATAGAGGTAGAGAATAATCTGCAAGAGTTAGTAAAAGTAGCATTTAATAGTGATTTAAAGCTTGATGGGGCTTGGGGGTATAGTCAGGCTTTGGCAACCGTTATTAAAGAGGGAAATAGTGGCTCTTTGGCTCAAATTGAGTTTACTTTAGCAACTATGAGAGCTTATCTTGAAATGAACATGACCTTATCTGAAGAGGAGCGTTATGGTGCAATTAATTTACAAGAGTTAAGTCGTGAACGTATTGATGATAGCTATGATAAAGTAGAATATGAAATTTCAGCAATTAAAGAGTTGGAGTATAAAGCGTTTATTAAAGAGTATAAAGAGAATTTAGAAAAATCAGATTTTGATATGTCGGAACATTTTGCTCGACGAAAGAGTGCAACACTTAAACGAAAAGTGTTGCATTGGTTTAAAAGTTAATTATTTAACGTTTTAATTATTTAACTTTTTTGGACTCAGTTACTGTTTTACCAGACTTGTCTGTCCATGTTACTTCAATTTTGTCACCCTTTTTGATTCCATTAGCTTTTGCTTGGAATTTTAAAATAGGGTTTTTAGACAAGAATTGACTTGTAGATACATCTAAAACAGTTTTTTCTCCAACTTTTGCACTCATATGCGTAATAAAGTTTGCTTCAACACCTTTTTTCTTAGCTGCATTGTAAGTCATCATCTCATGTGTTGCTTGTACTTTACATTTAAGTACATCACCTTTAATTTTTGCTTTAATTTTCATGTTAGCCATGTTAATTCCTTTTCTGGTTACGTTTTATTTAATTGTTTAAATCTTTTTTGTCAAGTTGAGAGGGATTAACCTTCACAACCACCAAGTGCAACTTCTAATTTCTTACTAGCTTTGTAAAATTTACCATCTTGCCCCTCACCAATAATAGTGATTGAACCTGATTTTCCCATTTTAATTTTTACTGAAAGGTCAACAATGCTGTCTTCAGTAAGTGTATAAGTAGCTACTGCTGCTTCTGGGTTAGCATCTTGAAGAATGGTCAATGACTTCATTGCAATGTCAGATTTAACTTTAACAGGTACAGCTCCACCGTTAGAAGCAATTTTTGGAACATTTAATTTAATTCCACTCTCTTCTGGTTTAATGTCACCATAAAGTGCTTTAATCGCATCATCAACTGTTTTAGCAGTCCATGCATCTGGTTTTGTCTCTCTAAAGTCAATAGCACTTAAACTCGCTGGTACAAGTGCAACAGCAGCTAAACTTAAACCTAAAAATTTTCTTCTTTCCATTTTGAAATCCTTTTCATTTGGTTAATTTGGTTATGAGACAGTTTAATAAAAAACTGTGTCATAAATGTTGTAAAAATCAATTTATTTGATTAAAAATATAAGTATTAATCAATATAGTAGGAGTATAAAGCTCCTTTGTGTATTGATTGTGTAAAATAAGCTTTTTAAAAGCTTATTTACTCTCTTCTAACATGTAGTCTACAACTTGTTTCACTTGCTCATCTGAAAGTGACGCCGCTCCACCTTTAGGAGGCATTCCACCTTTACCATGAATGGCATTGTTGTATACAGTATCTTTACCTTGTTTGAGAACAGCATCCCAAGCAGCTTTATCTCCTACTGCTGGTGCACCCATGGCATCAGTTGTGTGACACATTGCACAAGATTTATCGTAAGTTGCTTTTCCAGGATGTTCTGCTTTAGCATCTGCTTTTTTAGGTGGTAAAGACTTTCCTTCTTTAATTGGTGGTGTAAAGTCAGCAATAACATTTTTAATTCTTTGCACTTTTGGTTCACCATCAATACAATCTTTCATACATCTTGAACCATTTCCATAGTTGGCTGTATTGTTAAAGTAGTCTCTGGCATTGTCTTGACCTTTTGGACCATTGATGTTTGGTTCAAATCCATCAACGTTAGGCATAACAATCTTTTTGAATGTCTCTCTGTTAAGCACAAACTCATCATCTACTACTTTACCGTCAACTTTAATCTCGTTGATGTAGAGTAGGTACGCAACAAGTGCATAAACTTCATCATTACTTAAAGACATTGGTGCTTGGTGTGGCATACCTGTTTTAATGTACCACCATGCAGTACTTGCATATGGCCAGTAAGAACCAAAGTTTCTGATTGGACCATCATCTCCTTCGTGAAGACGTTGATTGCTTAAAGATTTTTGTGCTTCATAGGCATTTCCTTTGGCAAATGATGGGTAAAGACCATCTCCTGCACCAAAGTCACCATGACAAGAGACACATTTCTCTTCGTAAGTTTCATCACCAAGTTCAACAGAACCTTCGCCTTCAGGAAGACCATGACCATCAGCCATAATATCAATATCCCAAGCGATTTGCTCGTTTTTAGTAGCATCTTTACCATATCGGATTTTCTCTGTATGGGCTTTTTCATTAACAGCGTAAGAACCTCTTTTGGCATTAACCATTGGGTAGTAAACTCCACCATCAACAATATGTTTACCATTAAAGTCATATTTGTTTTTAACGCTATCACTTAATTGTGGTTTTGCAGGATTAAGACCTAGCCCCTCAGGGTTAAATTTTTTAGTAAGTGCTGATGCTGTTTCATTTCCTGCTGCTTTAGCAACAGTTTCAACTTTTTTACTTACTTCTTTTGAAGCTGTTTTAGCAGCTTCTTTATGCTCATCATTTGATGCGTTACAAGCAGTACCTAAAAGAACCACTGAGGCAACAACTGAAGTAGATACAATTTGTTTAAGATAAGATTTGTACATTCGTTACGTCTCCTTTTGCTGATACTTCCCATGTGTGGATACCATTTCTATGGTAGACACTCTCTACACCTACGGCAGCTCTCTCTTCTTTAACAGTTGGTTGAGTATGTCCTGCATCATCAGTTGCTCTTGTTGAAAGAAGTAGAGGTTTACCCTCATATTTGTACATATAAGAGAATCTTGTCCATGCTTTCTCAAGTACTAAACCTTTAAGAGAAGCTTTCTCCCAGTTGTCTCCACCATCAAGTGAAATATCAACATCGGTAATCGTACCCATTCCAGACCATGCAAGTCCTTCAATCTCTACCATGTCACCTTTTTTCAAATCTTTCCATGGCTTTTCAGGACATGGTGAAGTGATAACAGAGTTAACTTCGTTGGCATAGAAGTGTTGAATGGCTTTACCTGTGTTTTTAAGTGCCGTATATTTAGAAGTCTCTTCTTTTGCATAGAATGGCTCAGATGCAAATTCTAATCTACATAACCACTTAACACATAAGTTTGCTTCCCAACCTGGAACAACAATTCTAATTGGGTATCCTTGTTCAGGACGTAAAGCTTCACCATTTTGTCCCCAAACAATCATTGCATCATCAAGTACTTTGTCTACAGGAATGGTTCTACCCATGTGTGAGTTGTCAATACCTTCTGCTAACATCCATTGTGCTTCTGGCTTTAAGCCAAGGTCTCTAAGAATATCTTTAATGTAAACACCAGTCCACTCTGCACAAGACATAAATCCTTTGGCAAATTGAATAGAGTTAAATTGAGGACCTCTCCACTCTGGACCACCATTGGCAGGACATTCTAGGAAGTGAACTCTACTTACATTTGGATATTTTTTTAATTCATCCATTGTAAGGACAATTGGTTTTTCAACCAAACCATGAATCATCAATCTATGTTGATTAGGATCAATGGTTGGTGTACCACCATGGTGTCTATTAAAGAAAAGACCATTTGGGGTAATAATCCCACAAGCATCTTGAATAGGAGTTACCGCAATAGAAGCTCTCATATTTCCAGAAGAGAGAATAGGCGTAGTTCTTCTCGTAACATTATGCTCATAAGGTGAAGGCATACCATAAAGGTCAGCTGTTACAGGTGCACCGAACTCTAAACTCCATGGCTTTTCTTCTAAGATGTTTAAATCATCCTCTGGGTTGGCTTTAATGTGTCCATCATGCCCACTTGGTGCATGGTCACCTGACGCATTTAAAACAGATGTAGCAACTACAGCAGATGCTGAATAAGTTGCAGCTTTTCTGAAAAAATTTCTTCTACTCATAACTTCTTCAGTTGTTGAAACTTCTGAAGAGAGTGAGTCGTTAGTAATTTTAGTCATTTGTCCTCCTTAAAGATTTTGGTATTTTACATGGAAAATACTCTGAACGCTTAGATTATAGGTCAAGCTTTTTTAAATGTCAAGTTATATTATTTATATTTTTTATAAATAATAAAGATAAATTTATCTTATTTCCTGATTTTTATGCAAATTATTATATTATTATATAAGTAAATATTATTTACTTAGACCTCAAAGCCCAAAACTCTATAAGTAATAAAAAAAATTGATTTTATTAGAACTAAATATACAAATTAATTTATTAAAATTGGAAATTTTAGGACTTGTGTATATATGAAACATTATTACTTTAGTGGTTGTTTGAAACTGTGATAGAATAGGGGGCTTAGCATTAAAAGTGAAAAAAATATCTCTTTAATACGAGCTATTTATAAGTTAAATATTAAAAGACTTCTTATTCCTTAAATAAGATTAGGTTTTTTGTAAAAGTATCCGAAAAAACCTAAAATTATAATTTTAAATTATAAACTAATTATTATCTACCTCATTATTACTATCTTTTTCTCTACGATTTAAAATTTCTTCATACTTTTCATGCTCATCAATTTTTCGGAGTCGCTGACGTTCAGTGAGTCTAAGTTTTTCTTTTAGGGCTTTCATGGGTGCTCCAGAATTAGGCTTCTTACATTTAAATTTTACATCATCTCTTTCATCATAATAAAGAATACGAATACACTCTTCAGCTCCATCATATTCTACATTTCTCATTTGAGAGTAGTAATGTTCATGGCATTCTCCTATGAGTGCTTTTTTTCTAGCACACTCTTTGACTTCAGGAGCAAGTGCTGGATTAAGTAGGTCAAAAGTAGATACACTTTTACAGATACTAAAGTATTCACGAGAAAGTACTAAGAACTCTAATTGCTTAGTGGCTACAATAGGTTGTTTAGGAGCAGCTTTTTCATAAGGGGGAAAAGGTACTTTTGTTTGTAGGACAACAAATGTAAATATTTGAGGAGTAGTATTAAATTTCTCATCTCCATCAGTAAAACTTTGTATATTATCTCCATCAAAGCTAATTTGACTTTTTAATGATGCTTCTATCTCTTTTTCAAAGATTTTGAGTGCCTCTTTTGCTTTATCGGGAAAGGCTTTGTAACTACGTATAGCAAAACGTAGAAAGAAAAAGGTAATAATACCAACAAGAACACCTATTATTATCGTCCAAATATTTCCTATGGAAAAACAA
>JALSHP010000003.1 GCA_026982175.1 Campylobacteraceae bacterium | reverse complement strand
GAACTCTTTTGATATTGAAAATATATCGCTTGAAACGGTTATGTTTCAGAGTGGTTACTTGACCATTAAGAGTGTAAAGCAAAGAAGACAAAAGAAAGAGTACACCTTAAGCTACCCAAACCTAGAAACAAAAATGAGTTTTAATGACTATCTTTTAGGTTTTTTGGTTAAAAATAGAAGCTCCAAAATAGAGATTCAAAATGAGCTTATGGATATGATGGAAGAGAAAAACCTTGATGGCATAGAGAGCGTTTTTAAATCCCTTTTTGCCTCTATTGCTTATAATAACTATACTAAAAATGATATTGAAGATTATGAGGGCTTTTACGCTTCAGTGGTTTACGCCTACTTTGCAGGAGCAGGGTTTGACAGAATTGTAGCCGAAGATGTCACCAACGATGGACGCATAGATTTAAGTGTCTTTCTTGATGATATGCTCTATATCTTTGAGTTTAAAGTCAATCAAAAGGGTGCATTGGCTCAAATTAAAGAGAAGAACTACCCTCAAAAATATGAGACTAAATTTTCTGATATTTTTATTGTTGGGGTGGAGTTTGATAGAAAGAGCCGTAATATTGTTCATTATGAGTGGGAAAAATATTTATAAAAAAGTGGTGCATTAAAATGCACCCTACCCATCAAACATTCGCATTCGTAGGGTGTCAATTTATTGCACCGTTAAAAATTATTTTAAATTTTATGCTTTAAAAAGTGGAGATTTAAGGGAAGGGGTGTGAAGTTTTTTAGGGACTAGAATTTAGGTCTTTAAAGGTGGAAACTGTCCCCTTTTATTTTAATTTTTCTATTTAGTTAAAATTATTTGAGCTTAATACAACTTCCCAAACATCTCAATATAGCTCAAATAAACCCTCAAATCAAACTCTAACTGATGATAGCTTGGTTCCATATGGGTACAAAATTTATAAAATGCCTTCTTATGCTCTTTCTCTTTAAAGTGTGCTAGTTCATGCACGACTATCATGCGTAAAAACTCCTCTGGCATGTTTTTAAACACTGTGCCAATGCGTATTTCATTTTTAGCCTTTAGTTTTCCACCTTGTACGCGTGAGACAAAAGTGTGTGTTCCTAAGGCATTGTTTATGACATTGATTTTCCCATCGTAAAGGACTTTTGAGAGGGTGAACTTTTTTAAAAACGTATTTCTAAACTCATTGGTGTACGCATAAAGTGCTTTGTCATTTTGATGTTCATGTTTTTTTGGGTATTTGTTTAAGAGGTAGTTTGAGAGCTTATCTTGTTCGATTAGCTCTCTTATTTGGTTTTGTAGGTTTTGTGGGTAGTTGTTTAGGTATTTTAACTGCATATAAGAAAGAGAAGCCTAAACCTGCTCAACCGTCACCACATGCCCTACAAATTTAGAGGCATTGTCTAAAATAAGCCCCCCTTTTCTAAAGCCTAAGCCACAGCCCTCAAAAGCGTAAAATACTCCTGCTTGGTAGCTTTCGCCTTTGTCATTGGTAGGGAGTTGGGCATACTCTTGGAAAATTGAAGGGAATTCTCCATACTCACCCTCGGTTTGGGCAACTATCTCTTCGTTTTCATCGACAATGATGGTATTTGCCCCCTCACGTCCAAAGATTTTCTTTTCAACTTGTGCTACACCCTCTAAAGGCTCAAAACTTGTTTCTAAAAGTAGTGGGTGATTTGGGTAGAGTTCCCATAAAATCGCCATAAATGCTTTTGATTGAAACATTAAAGTGTAGGCAGGATTTAAGAAAATGGCTTTTTGATTTTCCATAATTTGGGTCATAAGCATTGCTAAGTCTGCTTCTTCAATGGCAATATCTTCCCATGGTAAAAGCTTAAACCAATATTCATAGTTTATCTCTTTAAAGAAAACGCCCTCCTCTGCGTCAAACTCAACCTCATCAGCGTAAGCAAATTCTGTTTCATACCCTGCTTGAGTTGCGATGCTTTGTAAAAGTCTTACGGTGTTTTCTTCCTCTATGTTCCCTTTGACTGAAGAGAAGAGAATTTTCCAACCATCGTAACGCTCTTCAAAAGAGCTAACATCTTCTTCCATGGTAATAAGGCGTTTAAAGTTATCAACCAGTGCTTCGTGTAAGTTGTTAAACTGATGTGACTCTTCCATGCCATTGAGCTTCAACGTTGCCCATTGCACAATAGAGGTTTCAAAAAGGGCTGTTGGGGTGTCAGCGTTGAACTCAAGTAGTTTAATGGGCTTTCCATCAAGCCCTCCTGCAAAGTCAAAACGCCCATACAGGTGCCAATGCACGTCATTGTCCCAAGACATTTTAACTGCGTCTATTAAATTAAATGGAATACCTATGTCATGTAATAAATCATTCTCTATCACATATTCACCAGCTTCAACAAACATATCGTAAAGCTCATTGGCAGCTTCATAGTAGGCATCAGCTTCACGTGAATCTACCTCTACAATCTCATTGGCAATGTAGGGTGTTGCATCATCATCGGTGTGCCAAATAAAACCAATCTTTTCTAAATAAGCATCATCAGGTACTTTTATGGATTTAAGTTTCATCCTTTATCCACCAAAACTTGAAGAGCGAGATGAAGCTTTTTTCTTGTTACCAAAGAAACCAGATTTTTTAGAAGAAGCACTTCTTGCTTTATTAGCTGCTGCATTCTTTTTAAAAGAGTTTTGAGAACGCGAGTAGGTGCTTGGCGACTTGTACGAGGTTCGTCTATTTTGTTGATAGTTTTGGTTGTTCATCAGTTTATTCATAAGAAATGAACCCACCATACCAGCAGCCATAGATGCCATGAGTGTTCCCGCTAAGCCCATACCCCCAGACTCTCTTACCTCATCAGGGTTTTGGGTTAGTTTTGACGTTCCAGCCTCTACTTTGGCCTCTTCTTCTTTTACCAACTTGTCTATCTCTTCTTGGGTAAGAATTCGCTCTTTTCCATCTTCTCTTAAAATGACACGGGTAACACTACTTGGAAATTCATCAACAATTTTGTAAGAACCATTAGCTTGTTTCTCAATGGTAACCGAAGCCCCTTTTTTTTCAATGCTCTGCTCTTGTTGTTGTGGGGTGTTGATGTCAGCACCTGTATCACCACAAGCAGTAAAACCAACCACAGCAACAGCAGAAAGCCCACCTACCATGGCATAGTTTGAAATCTTGTTAATATGTTTGTTCATCTTCTCTCCTTGACATAGATGTAAAATAGTCTATTCACATTGTGAATAAATTATATAATTTAGTAAAAAAAATTAAAGTTAATATGATTTAATTCACTTCTTATTCACACTGTGAAAAAAACTTATATTATACTTAAAATGTTAAAGTGCTTCTGTTGCCACTCTGGCAATTCGTGCTGAAAAGGCTGCTTTGTCTTTAGGCTCTAATCCCTCTGCTAGTTTCGCTGAATCAAATAAAATCCATGAAATATCTTCAAACATCGCCTCTTTCTCTAGCTTATCTAACTTCTTAACCATCTCATGGTCTGGATTAAGCTCTAAAATGAGTGGTGTCTCTGGCATGGTTTTACCCATCTGTGCAAACATCTCTTCCATTCCTGCTAAAGGACTCGAAGCATCTTTTACCACACATGATGGACTTTGGGTTAAACGTGTAGTAATCTTCACCTCTTTAACTGTTTCACCTAAAACTTCTTTAATCTTCTCTGTTAAAGTTTTAAACTCTTTGCTAATCTCCTCTTTCTCTTCTTCTGTTTTAGAATCAGGTGCAGGAATCACCGTAATATCTTTCAACTCCCACTCACCATACTCACCAATCATTGGGGTTACAATGGTATCTTCATTTTTATTGTCCATTAAAAGAACTTCAATGTTCGCTTTTTTATATGCCTCTAACAGTGGAGAATTTCTAAGTACCTGCTCATTTTCACCAATAATATAATAAATCTCTTTTTTCTCAGAATCTGCACGAGATGTATAGTCTGCAAAAGTTACCATGCCCTCTTCCGTCGAAGATTTATATTTAACAATGTCAAGAAGCAAATCTTTGTTGATATAATCTGTATAGATTCCCTCTTTAATAAGATTATTATATTGAGCTGTAAAGATGTCTGCATCTTCACCTTTAAGCTTTTTAATCGCCTGTAAAATCTTTTTGGTTGAACTCTGCTTGATGTTCGCTAAGATTTTATTGTCTTGAAGAATTTCACGGCTTACATTAAGAGGTAAATCTTCAGAGTCAATAATCCCCATTACAAAACGTAAATAAGTAGGCAGTAGCTCTTTATCATCATCGGTAATAAAGACACGCTTCACATAAAGTTTAACATGGCTTGAATAGTCTGCTCGGTTCATGTCCATTGGGGCAATTTTTGGAATGTAGAAAAGTGTGGTGAACTCTTGCGCTCCTTCTACTTTGTTGTGTAAGTATTTTAAAGGCTCATCATCAGAGTGTGAAAGCCCTTTGTAAAACTCTAAATAATCCTCTTTTTTCAGTTCAGCCTTCGGCAATGCCCAAAGTGCAGTAGCCGCATTAACTTGTTCAGATTTTCGTACAGTTTTAGTAACAGCATCATCACCTTCACCCTCTGTCTCTTCTGCTTTATAGTGCATCATAATTGGGTAGGCAATGTGGTTAGAGTACTTCTTTACAATGGTCTCAACACGTGCTTTTTGTAAAAACTCTTTCTCTTCTTCTTTAAGCTTAATGTACATCACCGTACCATGAGCCTCTTTGGTTACAGGGGTAATCTCAAACTCACCTGTTCCATCGGTTGCAAATTTATACGCTTGTTCCTCTCCTGCTTTCTTGGTAATTACCTCTACATTATCTGATACCATAAATACAGAGTAAAAACCAACCCCAAATTGACCAATAAGGTTCGAGTCTTTTTTTGCATCTCCTGTTAAGTTCTCAACAAATGCTTTGGTTCCCGACTTTGCGATGGTTCCAAGGTTATTCATCAAATCCTCTTCATTCATCCCAATACCATTGTCTGCAATGGTTAAAGAGTTGTCTTCTTCATCTAAATTGATGTTAATTTGACCTGACCAATCTTCATTTTTAAACGCTTCATCGGTTAAACGCATATGGTTAAACTTATCAATTGCATCGGATGAGTTAGAGACAAGCTCTCGTATGAAAATCTCTTTGTTTGAGTAGAGTGAATGGGTCATTAATTTTAAGAGTTGCCCTATCTCTGTTTGAAACTGATGTTTTGCCATCTTGGGTGTTCCTTTTCATGTGAAATTTATTTGTTCAAATATTTTTGAAATTATAGTCTATTTTTTGTAAATTTTCAATGGTTTTAGTTTAAAAACAGAATAATCCTTAGTCTAAGTGACTAATGGTTAAAAAATCATAAAATTAATTAATTATTAATAATATTAAATTATAATTCTACTATATTTCAAAAAGGAGTTATTAAAATGCACTTAACCATTAAAGCATTACTATTAACGATCTTATCTCTAGGAAGCTTTACGACCTTATCTTTGGCTAAAGATAACAATATTCGGGCTTATAAAGATAGAGGCATTAAATACTATCCACGTTATGTGAAAAGAGGAACAGTGAGGTATGGGAAAGCCTCATGGTATGGAAAACCTTTTCATGGACGGCTCACTGCCAATGGAGAGCGTTATAATATGTATAACATGACCGCAGCTCACCGTACCTATGCCATGGGAACTATTTTAAAAGTAACCAACCTAAAAAACAGACGTTCCGTTAGGGTTCGAGTCAATGACCGAGGACCTTTTTACTCTTCACGCATGATAGACCTCTCTTATGGGGCTGCACGAAAACTGGGCATTGTCAAAAAAGGTATTGGAAGAATTAAAATTGAAGTTGTCTCTTCAAATAAAAAACGTGCTTATAAAAAATCTTATGCCAAGAAAAGAACAAAATCTTCTAGTCCAAAAATTTTACGTAATCATAAAATTCAGGTAGCCTCTTTTTTTAAAAAGTCTCAAGCAACATCATTCAAAAAAAAGCATAAACTTTCCAATGCTCTAATCGTTAAAAAATATCTTCCTAAATATAAAAAAAATACCTACCGTGTCGTGCTCAAATGTACACCATGGGAAGCTAAAAAACTACTGCAATCAAAAAAGTTTAAAGGTGCATTCAAGGTTTAGCTATAATAAGCCATGAAAAAATTTAACAACTACCTCATCTTAATGATACTTATCACCTTCTCAACAACTGCTTGTGCCAAACCAAATGGGACACAAATAGGAAAAGGGAGCTGGTATGGCAAGAAATTCCATGGACGACTCACTGCAAGTGGGGAGAAATACAACATGTATGCCCTAACAGCTGCTCACAAAACACTCCCTTTTAACACCATGGTAGAGGTAACGAACCTCAAAAACAATCGTAAGATTATTGTGCGTATTAATGATAGGGGGCCTTATTCAAAAGGACGTATAATTGACCTCTCTTATTTAGCAGCTAAAAAATTGGGCTATGTTAGCCAAGGAACGGCTAAATTAAAAATTAGAGTCCTTTACAAACAAAAGAAAAAATAGACTACTTCTCTATCACTTTAGTCTCAATAATATCAAGCTCTTTGAGTTTTGTATTATTGGCAAGACGTTTTCCTCGCCAATAGTATCCACCCATGGCACCCACGGTAGTGGTTAAGGTTAAGAGTCCTACGGTAACTAACTGAGCAAAAATAAATAATGCCCCAACACCCATCACCCCTGCAAAAGCCATACCTACTTTAAAATTTGCTTTGGCATGGGTCATTTTGGCTTCGGTGGCTATCTCTTTTTGAGCCTCTTTAACGACTTTTATTTTATCGCGTTCAGCTTTTACTTTTAATTTTTCACGCTCTTTTGCAAATTTACTATTTAATTTATGTTCGGTCTCTTTTTGAAAAGAAGCACTCAAAGAGGAGAACCAAAAAGCCAACATAAGTGCTACAAAGAAAAGAGGGGTAATTAACTGCAATAAAGCCGTGGTATTGTCAAAGTTTATAGGGGAAATATAGATTAAAATAGCCGTAATCAGTTGCACTAAAATAATGCCCAGTAGAAATTTTAAAACTTGCATCAAAAACCTTAAAAAATATTATTTTAAATCTTCAGACCAAAAAAAGTCTATCCATCCTTTTGGCTCTTTGACCCACCAATTTGGTTTAATTATAGCCGTTGGTTTATAAAAAATAGAAGCAGTAAAAAAAGTAGTTTGAGGATATTGACTTTTTAATACACGTAATACTTCTACTAAGGTATCACCCGAATCCACAATGTCATCAACTATTAATA
>JALSHP010000002.1 GCA_026982175.1 Campylobacteraceae bacterium | reverse complement strand
TATGAAGCAGTTGGGGTTGCTGAAGTAAAACACCCCAACTCCCAATATCTATTCCCATTAAACTCAAACTCCTGAATGACATCTAAGCCTAGTTTACGTCTATGTGCTTCGTAAGAGCGTGGGTTGATTTGGTTTACAAAGGTGATGAGTATGGGGTAGCGTTGGCTCATTTGTTTGAGTGTGGCTTCTATTATATTGTGGGACTAAAGTCTCCACTTCCGAGTGTTTTCATCATCTCTATTGTCTCATTGTCTATGTGGGTATTACGTTCTTTTAAATGTTCTAGAATCATAGCAAATCTCTCTTCATCTAAGTGCTGACCAAATTTAAATTTGCATGACACAGTACTAGGTACTATCTTTACTACGGCTATGGCTTTTAGTGCTTTATCATAGGCTTCATCATTAAAAGATTTGTATCCTCCCTCTGGTTGGAGCTTTTGCATCATCGCTTCAAACATCATAGCTTTTTCTTCTCTGTTTTCTACCATTTCTGCTACCCCATCAATGCTCACAGACTTAAAAAAGTGTGTCGCAGGACATGCCAAACCATCACGAGAGCTAAAAAATGAGGCTATGATAGAGTAACTCTCCACCACAGAGAATGAGACATAAGGGTTTTGCTCTAGCATCTGCATCTTTTTGTTTTTTAATGCTCCGTGAAAGTAGATGTTTTCCTCTATACGTACAAAGTTTAGAGGTACAGCATAGGGTGTATCTTCATTACATACTGCTAACGTACCGTACTCTGCTTTGTCTAATACAGCGTTTATGATGTGTTTGTCTGTGATTTGGAATACTTTTTTCATATCTTCTCCTGTAGGGTGTTGTCCCATGACAACACCAATTATTTCCATTCAATCATCAAGTTTCATCTTGTATTCACAGTTAAAGGTGTTGTAAGGGTACAACACCCTACGAATTTTTATGCTATTATACGTCCTATCTGTACTTACTACAAGATACAAAATATTTATATTTTTAAAGGACAGTTTTGTATATATTGGACGAAAAAAGCAAAACCCCACTGCACCTACAACTTTACACTGCACTAAAAAATGACATTAACACCAACTACCAAGCAGGAGAAAAACTCCCCTCCATACGCAAAGTAGCTACGCTTTACAACCTCAGCAAAACCACCGTAGAGTCTGCTTACTCGCAGCTCTATGCAGAGGGGTATATAGAGAGCCGTCCCAAGTCTGGGTACTATGTTAGTGAACTCTATTTTGATACTTTTGCTTCTGAAAATCCAGCGACCACGTCTGCACCCTCACCTAGCCACAAATACGACTTCTTCCCTGCACAGCTTTGTGCAGAGGACTTTCCACTCAAAACTTGGAAACGTCTAGCCACCAAGGCACTAAATGAGAGTACAGATTTTGGTAGCTACCCCAATGGTCAGGGTGAGTTGCCACTTCGAGAGCAGATAGCCACCTATCTTATGGCATCACGTGGGGTAGTCTGTAGGGCTGAACAGATAGTCATTACCTCAGGCTTTATAGATAGCATGAGACTCTTAGCCTCCTTACTCAAAAAAACGCATACTCACTTTGGCATCGAGCATCCAGGGTATCATATAGCCCGCAAGGTCTTTGATGCGTTTGGATACAACATAGACTATATTGATATAGATGACAAAGGTGTGAGTCTACAAAGTATTGAGCAAAGCAAAGCCAAAATCCTCTACGTCACCCCCTCACACCAATACCCCACAGGTGTAAGCATGCCTATCGCCCATAGGCATAAACTCCTAGAACTCATGCACCAAAGAGAAGGGCTCATCATAGAAGATGACTACGACAGCGAACTACGCTACACCACCCGCCCCATCCCTGCACTACAAGGATTAGACAAATACGACTCTGTAGCCTATTTAGGCACCTTTGCCAAGTCTCTTTCGCCAGCGATACGTGTGGGCTATATGGTACTGCCTCTCTGGCTTCTTGCACGATACAAAGAGAGCTACGATGCCCACTTTGCCAAAGTCTCCCTCTCTACCCAAAAGACCCTAACACTTTTTATGGCAGAAGGACACTACGACAGACACCTACGCAAAATGCGAACCCTCAACCGTAAAAAACACAACCTCATGCATGACACCCTCAAAGCCACATTGGGCGATACGATGCAGATAGTCGCCCAAGGAGGAGGACTAGCCATCCTCATCCACCCCACTGTAGCTTTTGACTGGGAGAAGTTCAAGAGACTAGCCGAAGAAGCCCATATCAAAATCTATCTTGCCAAAGAACGCTGTGGCGGAGAGTTTGAAGTGGTTCGTATGGGGTTTGGTGGGCTTAGTACCGTAGCGATTTTAGAAGGAGTAAAAGTGTTTGCTGGGGTATGGAGAGGGGCTATACAAACGTAAACTCAACTGATAAACCTCACTCATCATCTTCAAAGTCACTTAAATCAAACTCCATTTTGACACGTTCTTCTTCAACGGCTATTAACTCACCAATATCTTCTAAAGGTATCTCAATGGTCATTGCAACAAATTGGCGTAAGGCATTGTCATCAATAATCTCTTGACATGTTTTAGAAGTATTGTAAACAGTCAATACCCCATCTTTAATCAGTACATCATTTTCAGTTACACCCAATTCAGCGGCAATGTTGTGCATATCTGGACGATTGAGAATGACACCTTTAATCGTCATTGAAAAGCCTTTTCTTAGTGGTAATCCGTACATCTTTTTTCCTATCTATTTAAAAATTTTTTGAGTTATTATAGTTAAATAAAACTAAAACTTCATCGCTTCTATCTCTTGTAGCAGGGCATCCATATTATCATGCGTAGCAAAACACTTCTCCATGGTACAGGCATCATAACTTTTTTGCTTTTCTGCTTTGCGTAAGACATAAGGGTAGTTGAGTTCACCTATCTTCTGTTCATTGGCTAAAAGATGTTCTTTGGTCGCTTTAATGACCACTATTTTACGCTCTAACATCAACGCTACTTTGGTGGCATAAGGCATAGAAGCACTTATCTGATTAATTTTTGAGGCATGAAGATTGAGCATTTTTGTTGCCATTTCTAAAGCATTATAATCATCACTTAAATAGGCGAGTTTTAAAATGTTCTCAATGCTAACAGCCATAGAGGAACGGTAAGAGGCATCGTGTAGTTCAGCAATAGATTTAAAGCTGTCATCAGACATATGCCATTGCTCATCTTTATAAAATTTTTGAATGCTTTGGGCATTTAATTTCTTTGCTAAAGTTAAGTAGCTCTCATCGAGTGTTGCTTGATGTGCGTCAATAAGTGTGGCAATCAAAAAGGCATAGTCATCCAAATAGGCTTTAACCTTGGCACTTTTCCCAAGAATAATTTGATGGTAAAGCTCCTCTTTGAGGTAGAGGTTTTTAAGTAGGGCATCAAGTGATTTTAAGGCTTTCTCTTTTTGACCTGCTTTAAATAGGGCATGAATAAACAGAGCATTCCATGAGGTTTGTACTTTATAGTCAATAAACGGATACTCTCTTTTGGCTCTAAGATTAAAAAGTACCTCTTTAATCTTCTCTATTTTTTCAGGTGTTGGATGATTGCTTAAATAAGGATTGGTGGTTTCCTCTTCAAAATTTCCCTCTTCAGTGATGTTAAAATAAGCCAAGGCTTGGGCTATCTCTTCTTTTGAAAAACCCTCTTTGGCTAATGCCTTTTGACTCTCTTCATAAGCAAAAACAAAATATTTTCCTTCACCTCCATTGCTGTCGGCATCTGACGCAGAGTAGAAGAGATTATCATGCTCAAAACGGGCATAAACATTGGCAATGGTCTCATCTATCACTTTTTTAAAGAGCTTATTGCCACTCATTTGGTAGGCATTGGCATAACTCTCAATGAGTTCGGCATTGGTGTAGAGCATCTTCTCAAAATGGGGAATCATCCACGCTTCATCGGTAGCATAACGGTAAAACCCACCCTCTATTTGGTCATAAATTCCCCCTTTTGCCATGGCAGTTAGTGCCTCTTCTGACATACGTTTAGCATCGAGGTCGAGGTTAATACGGCTAACATCTAAAAGGGTATCAAAGGTTGTAGCACGAGGGAACTTAGGGGCTGTACCGACCCCTTTGTTGCTTTGGTCATAACTATCATGGACTTGAAACATAAAAAGATTAGAGAGATTGGCATCAATTTTAAGCTTACGCTCCTCTACATCAATAATGGACTTTTGAACTGTTTTGTTCTCTATGTTTTTGACCATTAAAGAGACCAACTCATTTTTATTGGCATAGAGGTCAAGCATATCAGGTAAAATCTCACTTAAGCCTTTAGTACCAAACTTGGCTTGGGGTGGCAGGTAGGTTGCCGTAAAAAAGACTTTGGCTTCAGGGGTCATAATGACGGTGAGTGGCCATCCACCTGATTTTTGGTTCATCATCTGGTAGATACCTTGATAGTATTTGTCAATGTTCGGATACTCTTCACGGTCAACTTTGATATTGACAAAATCTTGATTTAAAAGTTTGGCAATGTCGTCATTTTCAAATGACTCATGCTCCATCACATGACACCAGTGACAAGTGCTGTACCCAATAGAAAGAAAGATGAGTTTGTTCTCTTTTTTAGCAAGTTCAAGTGCTTTCTCTCCCCATGGAAGCCAGGCTACAGGGTTGTTGGCGTGTTGTTGTAAATAGGGGGAATCTTCATGTTTGAGTTCATTGGCTTGGCTATTCATTACTATTAATCCTAAAATAAGTATGGTTTTTAACATAAGGCATCCTTGTTAATTAAGGGATAATAGCTAGATTAGATTAGATTTAGTTGGAAGAGGGTCAACATAACCCTATCAAAATCAACTTTTAGTTATAATCACGCAATTTTTTATATAGAGATTTAGGATACCAAAGTGATTACATTAAAAGAAGCATTGAGTAAAAGTAAAGATGAGCTAGATGCACTAAAAGTAGAGATGCAAACCAAAGCCAAAGAGGGTGGGCTAAATGCTTACATTGGGTTTGAAACATCAGGTGAGGGTGTTCCCATTCTTATTAAAGACAACATTCAAGTAAAAGATTGGTCGGTCACTTCGGGTTCGGCAATCTTGCAAGGCTATGTCGCTCCTTACAGTGCCACTGTTATTGAGAACTTAAAAGACAAAGGGTTTTCAGCCTTTGGACGTGCCAACATGGATGAATTTGCCATGGGTTCAACCACCGAAAGTTCTTTTTATGGGGTGACAAAAAACCCACATGGAACAGACCGAGTGCCAGGAGGAAGTTCAGGTGGTTCAGCTGCTGCTGTGGCTGGGGGCATTGCCATTGCTGCCCTTGGGTCTGACACAGGGGGGTCAATTAGACAACCTGCTGCCTATTGTGGTTGTGTAGGAATGAAACCTACCTATGGGCGTGTGAGTCGTTTTGGTTTAGGTGCGTATGCTTCAAGTCTTGACCAAATTGGACCTATTACGCAAAATGTTGAAGATGCTGCCATTTTGTACGATGCCATTGCTTCACATGATGAAAAAGACTCTACTTGTTCTACGTTAGAATTGGCTTCTATTACCGAAAATTTAGATGCTAACAGAAAATTGACCATCGCAGTTATTGACAACTATATTAGTGAGGCTTCACAAGATATTCAAGATGCCTATGCGATGAGTGTTCAAAAGCTTGAAGAGGCAGGTCACACCATTGTGCATAAAAACATGGCAAACACCAAGTATGACATTGCGACTTACTACATTGTGGCAACGGCTGAAGCAACAACCAATTTAGCACGTTATGATGGTATTCGTTATGGAAATCGTGTTGAGGGTGCAAACTTAGAAGAGACGTTTAGAAACACCAGAGCCCAATTTGGCGATGAGGTAAAAAGAAGAATTATGCTTGGTAACTTTGTCCTCTCTGCTGGTTATTACGATGCCTACTATGTAAAAGCTCAAAAAGTAAGACATCTGATTAAAGATGAGTTTAACAAAATCTTTGAAGAGGCAGATTTAATTCTCTCGCCAGTTGCTCCAACGGTTGCTCCTAAAATTGGGGCTTCACATGACCCTTTAGAGATGTATAAATCTGATATGTACACCATTGCTATTAACTTAGCAGGATTACCTGCTATTTCACTTCCTGTGGCAAAAGATGCAGAAGGTATGCCAATAGGCTTACAACTCATTGGAAAAGCATTTGATGAACAAGCTGTGTTTGATGGGGCATTAAGCCTTGAAAAAGCCGTAAACTACACAAAATAAAGGACAGACATGAACATTAAGAAAAAAGCATTTACCTTTGAAGACCTACTATTGGTTCCTCAACACTCAACGGTACTTCCTAAAGAGGTTTGTATTAAAACCAATTTAACCAAACGTGTCACCTTAAACACTCCCTTAGTCTCAGCTGCGATGGATACCGTAACTGAATATAAAGCTGCCATTGCCATGGCACATTTGGGAGGGATTGGAATTATCCACAAAAACATGGACATTGAGACCCAAGCCAAACAGATAAGCAAGGTTAAAAAATCAGAGAGTGGGATTATCATTGACCCTATTTACATCTCTCCTAACAAAACAGTGGCTGATGCCGATGCACTCATGGGTGAATATAAAATATCGGGTGTTCCTGTGGTCGATGACAACATGGTGCTTTTGGGAATTATCACCAACCGTGATATGCGTTTTATTAAAAATATGTTAGCCAAAATTGAAGATGTGATGACAAAAATGCCTTTGGTAACAGCCAAAGCAGGGATTACCCTTGAAGAGGCTTCGCATGTACTGCAAGAGCATAAAATTGAAAAACTTCCTATTGTAGATGATGAAAATGTACTTCAAGGGCTTGTGACCATTAAAGACATTGAGAAAAAAGAGCAGTTTCCCAATGCCAACAAAGATGAGCATGGACGTTTACGTGTAGGTGCAGCCATTGGTGTGGGGCAACTTGACCGTGCAAAAGCTTTGGTAGAAGCTGGGGTAGATGTGATAGTACTGGACTCGGCTCATGGGCATTCACAAGGGATTATGGACACACTCAAAGAGATTAAAGCCAATCTTGATGTGGATGTTATTGCAGGAAATATTGCAAGTGGTGCTGCTGCAAAAGATTTAATTGAAGCAGGAGCAGATGCCGTCAAAGTAGGAATAGGGCCTGGTTCTATTTGTACGACTAGAATTGTAACAGGGGTGGGTGTACCACAAATTTCAGCCATTGATGAGGTAGCACAAGTGGCGAACCCTCTAGGTGTTCCAGTTATTGCCGATGGAGGAATTCGTTTCTCAGGTGATGTCTCTAAAGCCTTGGCT
>JALSHP010000001.1 GCA_026982175.1 Campylobacteraceae bacterium | reverse complement strand
TTGTTAAGATTTGTCCAACTGTTACAGCGGTTACGCCATCTGCCATATAAAGTACCCCTTGCTCTGCTGTTGGTAATGTTGCTATTCTAAATCGTTCAACCTCTTCCCCTGCACAATTTAAACCCTCTAAATTCACAATATCTACAGCCGCAAGGTTATGTGCTATATTCATAGGATTCTTTATATCATTTGTCGTTGGGTTTTCACTACAAGCTTCTCCTGCTCCTGCCACAATCGGAAGTGTCACGGTAGCAGGTGTTTCATCTTCTCTATCATTTCTATCTATTGCAGCATAAGTAAATGTTGCCTCTCCTACAAAACCATCGGCGGGATCAAATCTTAAATCTCTAAACTCTTCCCCTGTAAGTACTTGTCCAACTTCTACAGGTGTTATACCATCTGCCATATAAAGTCGACCAGAAGCCACATCTGGAAGCGTTACTATTTTAAACTTTTCTACATCATTTCCTGCACAATCAGTTCCAGATAAGTCAATAATCTCTACGGCTAAAGCTCTATTTGAGATATTAAAATTTCTTTTATCATCTGTTACTGGAGCTTCTTCACAATTTCCACCATTTCCACCATTTCCTGAGATAACAGGAATAGTCACTGTTGCAGGGCTTGAATCTTCTCTGTTTTGGTCATCTATCGCAGCATAGGTAAACTTTACATCGCCAACAAAACCATCAGCTGGGTCAAATTTTAATCCATTAGCTTGGTCTCTTGTTAAAATCTGGTCTACTGTTACAGGGCTTACACCATCTGCCATATAGAGTACACCTTCATTCGCATCTGGTAAACTTTTTATTTTGAATTTTTCAACATCTTTTCCTGCACAATCTTGTCCATCTAAATTTAAGATATTAACAGCAGGTAAAGTGTTCAATATTTTATCATTAGCTTTATCTTCAGATGTTGGTTCCTGACATCCTCCACCATTACCTTCGGCAATAACAGGAATCGTTACTGTTGCAGGGCTTGAATCTTCTCTGTTTTGGTCATCTATCGCAGCATAGGTAAACTTTACATCGCCAACAAAACCATCAGCTGGATCAAATTTTAATCCATTAGCTTGGGCTCTTGTTAAAATCTGATCTACTGTTACAGGGCTTACACCATCTGCCATATAAAGTACACCTTCATTCGCATCTGGTAAACTTTTTATTTTGAATTTTTCAACATCTTTTCCTGCACAATCTTGTCCATCTAAATTTAAGATATCAACAGCGCCTACTGTGTTCACTATCTTATCATTAACTTTATCGTTAGATGTTGGTTCTTGACATCCTCCACCATTACCTGTTCTAATAGGAATAGTTACCGTGGCAGGTGTAGTATCTTCAATATTTCCATTATTTCTGTCTATCGAAACATATAAAAACTCTACATCTCCAACAAAACCATCAGCTGGATCAAATTTTAAGCTACTTGCTTGACCTCCTGTTAAAACTTGGTCTACTGTAACTGCTGTAGTACCATCAGATAAATAGAGAATACCTTGTGATGCCAATGGTAGGCTTTTAATTTTAAATGCGTAAATAGCATTACCCGCACAATCTAAACCTTGAAGAGCTACTATATCTATAGGTCCTGAAGATTCTGTAATGACTGAACTACTTAAATCTTGTGTACTTGGGTTATCTGTACATGTACTTGTTGTATCTGTAGGTCCTGTAGCGTGTAAACTTAAATGGGATATTAATAATATCGTGAATAAACTGGTAACTATTTTCATAACAATCCTTAACATATTTTTTATTAACTTTGTAATAATATATTTTAACATAAATAATCTAAAAATAATATAAAAAAAATATAAAATTAAAGTAATAATTAAAACTATAATAAAAAATAAATAAGTTAAGCTTAAATTATCATTTTAAAAACTTCCTCCAAAAAATATGCGAACCTTATCTTCGTCAATTACCTCTCCATTATGAATCCACTCTAAACTCATAGGTAGCGTAAACTGATTTAAAAATACCAAATCTAATTCTGTTCCTAAAGTACTTTCATAATAGGTCTTTTGAATGGCATTCGTAAAATCAATATCATAAACACGCTGTTTAGCATAAATGGCTTCACGTTGAAGCGAGAGAGGAAAAGAGAAAAAGTACAAAGAGCCATCAAACACTTTTGCCAAAGAGAGTTCTGCCATTTTTACCTCTTGTGCATAAGTTGTCAATGAAAAACTCGGTACATCCAAGGTGGCTTTGTCGGCTTGTAAAGAAGTAAGCCCATCTCTTAGCTCTACCCCTTTCTCTTCTAAGTCATTTACTGCATTACTTTTCATGTAAGTCGCTTTAGCCCCCAAATACGATTGCCACGCTAAATCATGTTTAAAAGTATAACTTCCCCCAAACATATTTACCTCTCTGTCCAAACTTCCAAAAAGTTCTAAAGCATTTAAAGCATTAGCATATTTAGAGAAACCAAACTGTTTGGCATTTAATATCTTTAATGAAAAGCTCAAAGGCTCTCGATAGATATTGTCATAATCTTTAGTGTAAGCCAAAGTGGCATCAGCTCTCCAGTAAGCAGATGCTATCAAAGGTAGTTTGGCGTAAATATCATACCCCACGCCTCGTTGTGAACTGTTTTGTTCATTGTTAAAAAGAGCATAAACAGCTCCCCCATATTCCAAACGATGGGCTTCATTTACATAATTCAAGCCCACAATATCTCGTGCATTATTATGAGAAGCAACTCCAACCAAAGCATTTTGCAAAAGTGGGTCAACAAAATTGGCTTGTAAATCAACATTGAAACCTGTGTAACTTCCATAAGAGAGTGCTTGACCTAAAGAGCTGTATTTTAACTCTTTAAATGAATTATAATCGTCTGATTTTAAAGGTTCTCTATCACTTAAAAAGTCTGCATCTCGTAGGGTGTAATTCATTACAGCATTTTGAGGAATATTAATGTTTGATGGTGTAATAAATTGCACCCTACTAAGCTCTATTTTTTTGTAAGCATATCCATAGGCATCAACTGTTGCTACTAAAGCATGATGCGTATCTAAAATTTTAAAATCAATCACATCATCAGCACTGCTTACACGTTCTATCTTAGCATTTCTAGCTCTATAAACACCAGAACCATGTTCTGAAGAAGCAATAAAATAAACAGAACCTTCAGCATCCACATCTGTCACAAAACCATAATGCCCCTCAAATGAGACCAAAGCCGTTTTGTTTTTATAGAGTGTGCGTTTCGCTTCCTCTTGTTTAAAGTAGTACAAGTCTTCTTTCTCTACATAAACCGAAGAGTGACTTTGGGTATAAAATTTTCCATCTACATACACTTGTGGTGTCTCTATGGACTTTGGCACATCAAAATAGACTTTTTTACCCGAAGAAGTGAAACCTTGAAGAGCTTTTCCCTCAAAGCCTTTTAACATAAACCCATCTTTGTCAAACAGCCCCATCTCTATTTTTACAGGTGAAGTTTTGGCTGAAGCTTGTGAATAATACTCCCCATTAATCTTGAAAAGTTCCCCCACTCGCCAAGAGCCTTCTTCAAAACTTTGAGTCATAGTTTGCCTATTCAACTTCAAGACTTTAGGTGCGGATTGATTATCTCCCACCAAAGTATAAATCTCATCATCCTTTTTGTTTAATGGCACAAAAATCTGACTTCTTGTTAAAAGCTCTCCTTTAGTCGTTTTAAATTTACTATGTTTAGCTGTTATCTCCTCCACAAACTCTGCCAACAACACTTTAAAACTTTTGCCATACTGTTTTTTAAACATCGCCGAGGTAAAAAAAGGAAAAGCTTGTGTTGCAAAAGTTTTAAAGTAGCCATTGACTTTCTCAATTCCATACTTTTCCACTAAAAACTGTTGGAAAAATCCCCCAATCAAATAGAACTTTTCACGATAAGGAAATTCCAGTGTATCGTTATACATCAATTCAGGTCTAATCTCTCCTACCTTTGCCAAAGCGACCAATTCAGCCAAGGCATACCCTGAAAAGAGTCGCCCTCCATTGCCAAAACGAGACTCATTCATCACCCCATTTCCCTCTAAAATAAAAGGGTTTTCTAAAACATTAGGCACAGAAAAGAGTGGTAATAGCCCTAAAAAAGAGACGGGATTGTTTCCTAAGACTTTATGACTCGTTTTAGACAAAAAGTTCTCTTTAGGATTGAGTTGAAAGTTATGAGCCGTCTCATGAATAACCAAAGTTTTTAACCATGAAGTGCTAGAAAAATAATCAATATAACTAGCCCCTGACCCATAAAAAAGTTGCATATTAAAGGGAATTTGAGTTGAAAAACCATTGGCTATCTGATTGCTAGAAGAAGCCAAACCTACCGTCATTTCATCATCAAGTTTAAATCCAAACTCTTTTTCGTACCCTTTAACTATCACTTCTTGATAAGATTTCATTTGGGGCATTAGTTTAGAATTCTCTTGTGTATAAATATAAGAGACCTCTTCATCATTAGAGATTAAATAATCATCTGGAACGACCACGGCTGAAAAAGCCAAAGAAAATGATACACCTATAAGTAAAATTATTTTCATATTAAATCTTAAACCCCATACTCTTACCCTCATTTTCAAAACTTGTGCCTAACTCTTTTTCAATTTCACCTAAAAAATCTTTGAGGGTAAAAACACTCTCATCACGTACTGCGACCATGTAAGCAGTATTTCTAATAATCAAATTTATCTGCCCTCCTGTTAGCTCATGTTTTGCCAACTCATCGACTTCAAATCCCTCTTCATAGTCGGCATTTTCAGGGAGCATGAAGTGCCAAAGGCGTTTACGCTGTTTGCGTCCTGGTTTTTTGAACTCTATTTTGTAGTTAAAACGTCTCGAAAAAGCTTTGTCTATGTTGTCAAGCAGGTTCGTTGTGGCAATTAAAATCCCCTCAAACTGCTCTATCTGTTCTAAAAATATATTTTGCATTTGGTTGTGCATTTTATCAGCAGAAGACCCTGCACCTTGCGTTCGTGAACTTAAAAATTGGTCAGCTTCATTGAGCAGTAAAATGGGGTCAACTTTGGCTTTTTTACTCAAAGCTTTAAAGTCATCAAAAATCTTACGTACATTCTTTTCACTCTCACCCACATACATCGACAAAATCTTAGAACAATCAAACGACAAAATAGGACGTTTTAAGGTTTTAGCCAAAGAAACAGCAGTCATGGTTTTACCTGTTCCAGGATGACCATAGAAGATAATCCGTGCATCAATCCCTTTGCGTTTGTCTTTAAGCCCCCACGCTTTTAGCTTGGCAAAGACATCTTTGTCCACTTGTTTTATGAGCGTGTTTAAAACCTCACGTGTTTTAGGATGAAGCACCACATCACTTAAATCGGTGGCTGGTTCTAAGTATTCAAAAAGCTCTTGCTCTTCTACCAATTTGTCCAGTTTTAGTTTGGTCACTTTTTTCTTTTTGTTGGGGTGGATTATGGTTTGTAAAATATCTTCTTGCAGGTAAAAAGAGCGTGAAATTCCCCCAAACATATTTAAAATCTCTTCATAGTCAATAATGTTTTTGTTAAGCAATTTTGAGCCATCTTCAAGCAATGCACGGTTACGAATCTTGTCATGCTCATCATCGGAGATAATCTCAATGAGCATGTTCATGTCTCTAAGTTGCCCCTCACCTCCCGAGTACTCCTCTTTTAAAAGAGCCAAAAAGATGCGTTGCTCTTTTTCGTCAAGCTCATGCTCTTTAAAAAAGCTCTCCACCACAATTGGCTCTTGGGTGATTTTCACACGCTCCACAATACGTTGAGAGAGTAAGACAAGTTTAGATTTTAAACGCCCCACACTTAAAGAGGTATCTAAAAAGCCCTGTTTAGAGCTTGACATCTTCTGCACCAATTCAATCACATCAAACTGGTCTTGCAGATACTCCAAATGGTCAGTATAGGGCTTAATATCAGGCAAAGAGATTTCCAATGAACCCTCTTCTAAAAGACGTAAAAGGCTCATGGTTGGAGCGACCGAGGTGTTTAGCACTTCAAGTTGAGAAATCTCTTGTACTTTGACCTGTCCAAAAGAGATTTGCACTATCCAACCCATGTCCATCAGCTTCTTAATAACAGACAAATAGTTTAAATAGTCATAACTCTCGTACTCAAAATTGTCTTGTAAAATATCTAAAACGGCTGTCTCTTCAATGCCTTTGACAAAACGGCGTGCAATATATTGTAAAATCTTGGCTTCTTGACGCGTACATTTTAAATGAGGGAAAATTTTAGCTTTGGTAACATTTTTGGCTTCTATAAAATTGATAAGATACTTCAATGGTTAGTCCTGAAAGGTAGTTTAGTATAAACCTGAGTTCGACGGAATAGCATAGCCACAATTTTACGAGGTTTTTCATAGGCAATGTCACATTTTTGCAGGACTAACTGGTTAATTCAAAAAAATGTGTCTAAGCATATGAGAAACCTCGTAAAACCCAAAGGGAATCCTAAAAATAGGCAATCTTTCCTAAATGAAATTCTTGAATTAGCTACGGCTAGTCCTACAAATTTAATTTTGAAAACCTTACCTATTTTTAGACTTTTGTAGCTATGCTATTCCGTCGAACTCAGGTTATAAATATTATAACAAAATATGTTGGATTGTTGTTGTTAGAAAATAAGTTTTGATAACTCTTAACGGTCTCATATAATGAGCTTAGGGAAAAAGGGAGTAAATCGTATTAAGTTAAAAGTCATCGTATGAGAGCTACTAAAAAAAGGGAAAAATAATGTAACTCTCATGGGGATATTATAGCAACAAATTTTCTGAAAACAAGCATAAAAGTCAAAATTCTTTTAAATTTCTTAAAATATAAATTATATTTCTTAGTTTATATTGTAGATTACACAAAGAAGAATTTATTATCTTAAATCACGTTAATATATGTTTATAAACTACTATTTTAAGGAGTTTAAGAAATTTTACAACTCCCTAAAATATATTTTTTCTTTCTTAAATTAACTCTATTAAAAGAGATTACATCGTCACATTCTCCAAAAATTCCACCTCTCCCCAACGGATAACCACAAGGTCAATCGAAAAAACCATGTCTAAATGGTGTGTCTTCATATAGTAATAAGCAGAATTAATCACTTTACGTTGTTTTGAGGGGGTAAAATTATGAATAGGGTCAAAATCTGCTTGGGCTGACTTCACTTCAATAAAGTGTAAAACCCCATCTCGCATCGCAATGATGTCTATCTCCCCTAGTTTTTTAGCATAGTAGTTTCGTGCCACAAGGGCAAAGCCCTCGGCTTCTAAA